>CAZCXQ010000068.1:0-9292 GCA_964502655.1 uncultured Sphingorhabdus sp. | reverse complement strand
CTTTGATCATCGGCATACAACCGACGCCAATGGCGGAGACTTTTAGGCCGTGGCCAAGTTCACGATATTGCATGGGCGTTTTCCTTTTCGGGGGCTTCAATGACGGTAGCAAGCGCGACGTCCATCTGCACATTGCCGGTTGTCCGGAAAATATCCGGTAGGGTTTCGACCGCGATTAACAAGGCGAGTGGTTCCACGGGAATGCCAAGCGCAATACAAATTGGCGCGATTGAGGTCACAAAGCTGACCGTTCCGGGAAGGCTTACTGCGCCCATTGAGGTCAGTGCGGCGATAAAAATTGCAGCGCCATAATCGAACGCGTCAAGCTTTATGCCAAACCAGTTTGCAACATAAAGCGCGACGGCAAGGTTCATTGCAGGGCCCGTGGCACGCAACAATGCCACCGCCATTGGGAGGACCAGTCCTGCCGTGGACTCACGAACGCCCAACGCTTCTGACTTCTTCAACATCAACGGAAGGCTGGCCAACGAAGACTGCGTCGAAACGGCAAAGGCTTGAACAGGAGCAATCTGACGGGCAAAATCGCGGAAGCGCACTTTGCCGGCAAAAACCGCAATTGGATAAGCAAACGCGCCGACGATGATACCGACGATGGAGACCGTGACGATATAATGGGCAACGGCGCCCAACGCGGCCAATCCAGATCGCGCGCCAACGACAAATGCCAAAGCAAACACACCGATGGGTGCGAGCTTTAGCACCCATTCGATGACGAGGATCATGGCGTCGGCAAGCGCGCTGAAAAATCCTGCCATGTGCGCCCGTGGTTCTTGCGCAAGGCGCGTAACGGCAAAGGCAAAGACGAGCGTGAAAATCAAAAGTGGCAAGATGGAGTCACTTGCGGCCGCCGAAATCGGATTGGTTGGGACCAACGCAACGACGAAATCACGCAAACTTGGTTGCTCGGCGACCGCTGGTGCCGTTGTCAGTGCCGACCGTAAAGCGTCCGCACTTTCTTGTGGCATGGGCCAAAGCGACAGCACCATTGGCGTCAACAGTGCGCCCAATGCAGCCGACATGAACATCAACACGACTATCCAGCTGATGGTGCG
Source organism: uncultured Sphingorhabdus sp. (assembly GCA_964502655.1). Classification (GTDB taxonomy): domain Bacteria; phylum Pseudomonadota; class Alphaproteobacteria; order Sphingomonadales; family Sphingomonadaceae; genus Sphingorhabdus_B. The sequence goes on along the minus strand of CAZCXQ010000068.1, from coordinate 8,219 downwards.
CGCTGCCATCGGCCCGGCCCGCGCGGCTTCCGCGCTTTTGACTATTCCAGTTATCACCAATGCGACCACCAACGGAACAACAGTCATGCGCAGGCCGTTGAGCCATAATGTTCCAACAATATCGAGGATCAAATCCAGCTTTTCGCCAGCGGCAGGGAACTGCGCGGTCACGAAAATGCCGAGGGCAAGGCCAATGATAAGGGCGATAAGGATACGGGTAGCGTTTGACATAGGATGGGGTCTTGCCAGCCCATCGCTCCCTATGCAAGGGAGAGGCTTGGTAGCGTGGAAATTCACAACGTGAACCGCAGAATGGCAGGAAGCAAAATGGCGCGGAAATATTTCGGGACGGATGGCATCAGAGGGCGCACCAATAGTGGCGCCATGACACCGGAAATGGCGATGAAGGTTGGGCAGGCTGCAGGCACGCATTTCCTGCGCGGCGGCCATAAGCACCGTGTCGTCATCGGGAAAGATACGCGCTTGTCGGGCTATATGATTGAAAACGCGCTGGTGGCTGGATTTACCAGCGTGGGCATGGATGTGGTCCAGTTTGGCCCGATTCCGACGCCCGCCGTTGCCCTTCTGACGCGGTCCATGCGCGCCGACCTTGGCGTAATGATCTCTGCCAGCCATAATCCTTATGAAGACAATGGCATCAAGCTGTTTGGACCCGATGGATATAAATTATCCGATGCGGATGAGCTGGCGATTGAGGCGTTGCTGGGAGAGAAGCTGACGCTTGCTGATGCCCCTGATATTGGCCGCGCACGCCGTATCGAAGACAGCCGCGGGCGGTATATTCATGCGGTGAAGGCGTCGGTGCCGGAACATATCCGTTTCGATGGACTACATGTCGTGCTCGATTGCGCAAATGGCGCAGCATATCAGGTCGCGCCTACCGCGATTTGGGAGCTGGGTGCCAAGGTCACCTCCATCGGGGTTGAACCGAATGGCAAGAATATCAACGACAAGGTTGGGTCAACGCATGTCGCAACGCTTCAGGAAACCGTTGTTGCATCAGGCGCGGATATCGGGATTGCGCTTGACGGCGATGCCGATCGATTGATCGTCGTTGATGAACATGGCCAAGTGGTCGACGGTGACCAGATCATGGCACTGCTTGGCTGCGCCATGAGCCGCGCAGGCAAACTTACGGGCGATGGTATCGTTGCGACGGTGATGTCCAATCTTGGGCTCGAGCGCTATTTGGAGAGCCAGCATTTAAAACTTATCCGTGCAAAAGTCGGTGATCGCTACGTTCTCGAAGAAATGCGCAAGCATGGTATTAACGTCGGTGGCGAACAGTCTGGGCATATGATCCTTTTGGATCACGCGACAACTGGCGACGGCACGATTGCGGCGCTTCAAGTATTGGCGCAGCTCGTCGAAAGCGGGAAGCCCGCCAGCGAAGTGCTGCACCTGTTTGATCCAGTGCCACAGCTTTTAAAGAATGTCCGTTTCTCAGGCGGCAAGCCGTTGGAGGATGCGCGCGTTCAAAGCGTTATCGCTGATGCTGAAGCCGAATTGGCCGGCACAGGCAGGCTGGTTATTCGTCCATCGGGCACTGAACCCGTCATCCGCGTGATGGCGGAGGGAGATGATGCTGCGCAGGTCGAGCGGATCGTTGACGGCATATGCGACGCTGTGAGGGCGGCTGCGGCCTGATGCCTCAAAATACACCCGCGCGCATACTGATCATCGCTGGGTCCGACAGCGGCGGTGGCGCCGGTATTCAGGCGGATATTAAGACGGTAACCATGCTCGGCGGGCATGCGATGACTGCGATTACGGCTATCACTGCGCAGAACACGCTGGGTGTCGATGCGGTGCATATGGTGCCAACGCAGATGGTCATTGACCAGATCGCCGCCGTGGTGAGCGATATTGGCGTGGATGCCGTAAAAATCGGTATGATTGGAAATGCGGCCACGGCACATGCCGTTGCGGACAGCCTTTCGCAGCTGTCATGTCCGATCATATTCGACCCAGTCATGGTGGCGACCAGTGGCGCTGTGTTGGCGGATGCCGATACCATCGCTGCATTTGAACGGCTTATGCGGCTTGCGACACTGACGACGCCCAATCTGCCCGAGCTGCAGGCGCTCGGCGGAAAGGAAAGCTTGCTGGAGCGATGCATTTCGTTGCTTATCAAAGGCGGGCATGCGGACGGTGAGCAGATTGTCGATGAACTGCATCTCGCGCCGGGTCAAAGCGAAAGCTGGAGTGACGCGCGGATTGAAACACGCAGCACGCACGGAACCGGTTGCACTTTGGCTACGGCGATTGCGACGGGGTTGGGGCAGGGCATGGAGCTCATCCCCGCCATTGAACGCGCGCGCGTGTTCGTGCGTTTGGCGCTCCTCGACGCGCCGGGGCTTGGCCAAGGTCATGGGCCCATGGGGCACCAAGCCGTGCGCGAAGATGCGATGGTCTTGGGGCCATCGCTCAATCAGGTCACCGTTGGTTGCCGCGATTATGCGGCCTCTGTTGATTTTTACAAAGCGCTCGGTCTTCAACAGATCGTTGACAGCCCCGACAACGGTTATGGGCGTTTTGAAATGCCAAATGGTGTTACTTTTTCGATCCACCAACATGATGACTGCGCGACATCGACTGTGGTGTATTTTGAAAGCAAGCGGTTGGATGCGTGGGTGACGGAACTCACCAGCCAAGGATATATTTTCGAACAAATGCCGCAGGACGAAAGCTGGGGTTGGCGTGAGGCGCGGTTGCTTGATCCCGCCGGGAATATGGTGTGTCTATATCATGCGGGTGAGAACCGGCGATATCCGGCCTGGCGTATATGATTATCGGTGTCGACGAGGCGGGGCGCGGACCGCTCGCGGGGCCAGTGGTGGCTGCCGCGGTATTATTATGCAAGCCGCGCCCGTCAGGATTGGATGACAGCAAGAAATTAAGCGCCGCGCGCCGTGCCGCGTTGGAAGAAACCATCAAACGGCGGTGCCAGTGGGCGGTGGGCATTGTGGATGTTGATGACATCGACCGGTTGAACATATTCGGTGCGACGATGTTGGCGATGACGCGCGCGGTTGAGGGCTTGTGTGCTAAGATCGGGTGCGATCCAACCGAGGTGCTGGTCGATGGCAATATGACGCCGTCCGGTCGTCGGCCCGAATGGCGGTGGAATGCGCGGGCCATTGTGGGCGGCGATGCCCTTGAGCCCTGCATTTCTGCGGCGTCCATCATTGCGAAAGAACATCGTGACCGCATGATGTGTGAAGCGGCGCAGCAGCATCAACATTATGGTTGGGAACGGAACAAGGGATACGGAACGCCGGACCATTTGGCCGCCTTGCGTTTGCACGGACCAACGCCGCTGCACCGCAAAAGCTTCGCGCCCGTGTCACAAATGCTTTTGCTGTGAGTTTTTTCTAGTCAGTGAGTCATTCGGGCAACACCACTACCTGTTGAGTCCCGCTGGAATCGCGAGACTCCATATCTTGTGCCGGACTCCTTTCGTTCCACCTAGATGGCCACAGATCGTGCGACTCGCAGTGAATCCTTATATTATGAACGTCCTTGACCTTGCCCCCGCGCTGACTCATCGCTGTTTCATTCAGTTTTGAGGAGTGAGCCGTGGGCGTCATCGAGAAAATCAGACCAGCAGTAAAATCGAAGCCGGTTGAGGTCCATGACCTGCCGCGGAACCAGATTTTGCGGATGGACTGCATCGAAGCCATGCGTTCGTTGCCCGATTGCTCCATCGACATGGTGTTCGCGGACCCGCCCTATAATCTTCAGCTCGGCGGAGATTTGCTGCGTCCTGACAACAGCAAGGTCGACGCCGTCAATGACGAGTGGGACAAGTTTGCCAGCTTTGCCATTTACGACAAGTTTACACGCGAATGGCTTGCTGAAGCGCGCCGCATTTTGAAACCAGATGGTTCATTGTGGGTGATCGGCAGCTATCACAATATTTTCCGGGTCGGCACTGCGGTGCAAGACGCAGGCTATTGGATTTTGAACGATATCGTCTGGCGCAAGTCTAATCCGATGCCCAATTTCAAAGGCACGCGCTTCACCAATGCCCATGAAACATTGATCTGGGCATCGAAAAGCGAGAAGTCGAAATACACATTCAACTATCGTGCCATGAAGACGCTGAACGATGAACTTCAAATGCGTTCCGACTGGTTGATCCCCATTTGCGGCGGACAAGAACGGTTGAAGCGTAATGGTACCAAGGCGCACCCAACGCAAAAGCCAGAGGCTCTGCTGTACCGCATCTTGCTCGCTTGCACGAAACCGGGTGACGTCGTGCTTGATCCGTTTTTTGGCACAGGCACAACTGGCGCGGTTGCGCGCCGTTTGGGTCGCGACTGGATTGGTTGCGAACGCGAAGCGGTTTATTGCGAAGTCGCTGAAGAGCGTATCGCCGCCGCACTGCCGTTGGACGAAAGCGCTATCAAAACCATGCAGTCACCAAAGTCTGCACCAAAGGTCGCCTTTGGCCAATTGGTTGAGGCGGGTTATCTGAACCCCGGCACGAAAATCTTTGACCGGAAGCGTAATTTTGAAGCCGTCGTTCGTGCGGATGGTTCGATCCTGTGCGGTGCCGTTGATGGCTCCATACATAAGGTTGGCTCCACCATTCAAAATGCACCAAGCTGCAATGGATGGACATACTGGCATTATGCCGCAGCTGACGGCGCGTTGAAGCCGATTGACGACCTGCGCCAAACCTATTTGCTCGCCACGGAACCATGAACAAAATCTATCTTCGGCCCACCGGCTTTGTGGAAAGCCCGCAACGGCACGAAGGGGAATGCTTGCGGCTCGCGGGCCATATGCTGTGGTTCTCGCAATTTGAAGTTATCCGGCGAACTGCATCGTCAACGCAGCGGCAGATGGTATCCGTCTGCCAATGGGACAAATTTGCTGCCGAACTTCCTGATGAAGAGCGCCAAAAGGCGGCCATATTATTCGAACGCATCACCGCGGCCCGGCCAGCATTGCACATGGGAACGCGGACCATCAGGCTGGATCAGCCGCATGTGATGGGCATCATTAACGCCACGCCCGATAGCTTTTCAGACGGCGGGAAGAATGTTGACGTTGATGTCGCCGCCGAAGCTGCCTTCACGATGTTGAGCGCGGGGGCTTCGATTATTGACATTGGCGGTGAATCCACACGCCCCGGCGCGCCACTTGTGTGGGAAGGCGATGAACTCGCCCGCGTGGAGCCGCTCGTCCACCGATTGGCGGGGGCAGGGACTGCGGTTTCTATCGATACGCGTAAAGCCTTGGTCATGGAGGGCGCGGTTTGCGCTGGCGCGGCGATGATTAACGACATCTCTGCGTTGCTATATGACGATCGGGCGCTTGAAGTCGCACGTGTCAGCGACGTTCCCGTTGTTCTGATGCACGCGCCTAGCCAGAGCAGTGACCCGCATAAAAACGGGGTCTATGACGATGTTGTTTGCGATGTATTTGATTGGTTGGAACAACGCATCGCCGACGTTGAAGCATCGGGCATAACGCGTGATAAAATACTTGTCGATCCGGGTATTGGCTTCGGCAAGTCGCTGACCGAAAATCTCGCGATCATTAACAATCTGTCTGTCTACCATGGACTGGGCTGCGCGATATTGTTCGGCGCGAGCAGGAAGCGTTTGATCGGTGCACTGTCCAATGAAGCGGATGCGCAGCACCGCTTGGGTGGGTCCATTTTTCTGGCGATGAAGGCGGTTGAACAAGGCGCGCATATTATTCGGGTGCATGATGCCGCCGAAACCGTGCAAGCCGTGCAGGTATGGCGCGGGATGCGCGATGCGGCGTTGACCGCGAGCGCATAAGCTACCGTTATTTAGCGGTCTTGTTGACGGGATTGCCATCGCGCAAAAAAGGGACCGGATTTAGGGAGGAAACGATATGCTCTTGAAATATATAGTTGGTTATATCGCCACCGGGCTTGCGTTCGCGATGATCGACAGCATTTGGTTGCGCAATATGTACACGCGGCTTTACCAGCCAGAGATTGGTGAGCTGCTGATGAAGGGCGGGTTCCGCATGGGGCCGGCCATCATATTCTATACATTATATATATTGGGCATGATGATCTTCGCCGTGGGTCCCGCGCTGCATTCGGGCAAATGGCAGACAGCATTGCTGTGGGGCGCGATGCTCGGCTTCTTTTGCTATATGACCTATGATCTGACCAACTTTGCCACGTTGAAAGTGTGGAGCACCAAAGTCACCATATTCGACATCATCTGGGGCACATTTTTGACGGGTTCGGCTTCGCTTGCTGGATTTTGGATTACACAGGCGTTGCTCGGCAAAAACGCTTAAGCCGCGTCGCTGATCCCAAGGTCGGCGAGCTTACGGTAGAGCGTCGAACGTCCAATGCCCAGGCGGCGGGCGACTTCGGTCATTCTGCCGCGATAATGCCCTATCGCCAGCCGGATGACGTCCGCCTCGATTTCTTCGAGCGGACGCATATTGCCGTCGTTTTCGTACAGCGTCACGCCGATGCCGTCATTGGTCCCGGCACCGCACGATCCACCATAGCCCGGCACGCCAACAGCCGCTGATATTTGGGGAAATTCTTCCGGCGTCAGCGCGTCGCGTTCGCACAGGACCGCGGCGCGGAACAGCGCGCTTTGCAGCTGCCGGACATTACCCGGCCAGTCATATCCGCGCAGCATGGTCAACGCCTCATCGGTGATGCCAAGGCTGCGAAGCCCGGGTTGACTTGCCATTCGGCCGAGAAAATGACGTGCAAGGGCGGGTATGTCCGATGTCCGTTCGCGTAAGGGGGGAATGGTCAGCTGCACCACATTCAATCGATAATATAGGTCTTCGCGAAATTGACCGTCGGCCAATTTGTTGGCCAATGACGTGTTGCTGGCCGACAAAATGCGGACATCAATGCGAAAGCTATGTGCGGCACCCAGAGGGGAAATTTCTCCTTGGGTGAGCAGGCGAACCATCCTGATCTGCGTTTCAGGCGGCAGCATGTCTACCTCATCCAGAAACACCGTCCCGCCCTCAGCCTGCTGAAATATGCCGATGCGGCGGTCAAAGGCGCCCGCGAACGCGTCTTTTTCATGCCCGAACAATACGGAGTCGAGCAGATTGGATGCAATCGCGCCGCAATTGACTTTGAGATATGGAAGCTTCGCACGTGGGCTTGCGGCTTGAATGGCGTCTGCCACCACTTCTTTGCCCACCCCATGTTCGCCTTCGATAAAGATCGGCGCACGGCTGCGCGCGGCCTTTGCGGCGATGGCCAGCGCTGTACGAAAAGCTGGCGCGGAGCCGATGATTTCTTCGAACGCTAAGGGCTGCGTAATTTTCTCGGTCAGCGGGTGGAGTTCGCCCAACTCTTTGCTCTTGTCCGCAGCCATGCTGAGCGCGGCGATCAGGCGTTCGGGGGCGACGGGCTTGATGATATAGTCAGACGCACCGGCGCGCATGGCATCAATGGCCGCTTCATTTGATCCGATGGACGTCAACAAAAGGATCGGGAGTGCAGGGCGACGCGATTTAAGCTCGGAAATCAGCGAAGCAGCATCTGCCCCCGGGACCCATTGATCCAGGATGATGGCGTCGAGCATCATGCCATCTTGGGTGCCAAGCATCGCGATCGCGGTTTCTGCATCACGTGCAAAAACCGTTCTCCATCCCGCGCGTGATGCGATAGCCGACACCAACCTGCACTGGGCAGGTTCGTCGTCAACAAGCATCAACAATCTGGTTTCTCGTTCCTGCATTCACTGTCCGCCAATGTTCATGGACAGTCGTGATAAGACAAATGGGTAAAGACCCGATTAAGCAATGTATGTATTTTCTTTCCCCATGCCGCTTGAGCATTGGAAAATCACAAGTTAAGGCTGCCACGTAATATACGTTTATATGGAGGCTGTTTTGGCACAAGATCACGACCTGGGACCTGCAAAAGAAACCTATGCCGGTTTTATCGCATTGTTCAAATGGGGCACTGTAGCTGCCGTTGTTGTCACCGCTTTGGTGGTCCTCATCATCGCTAGCCGCGCTGCTTAAGTGGTAAAAATCGCTGTACTGAAAGAGACCGCTCCGGGCGAGACGCGGGTTTCCGCATCGCCCGAAACGGTTAAAAAATTCATCGCATTAGGGGCATCGGTCTTTGTCGAGAGTGACGCCGGGGCCTCGGCCGCTTTCGGTAATAGCGACTATGAAAGCGCGGGCGCTTCGGTTGGAAGCCTGTCTTCCGT
>CAZCXQ010000067.1:0-9501 GCA_964502655.1 uncultured Sphingorhabdus sp. | reverse complement strand
CGCCAGCTTTGTTCAACGCCTAAATAAGGTGCAAATTATCGTCAGATCTCGTACCGAAGCCGGACGCCAGCTTCAACACTGTCGATGCCTGCGCCGATCCCCAAGCGCGGAACGTTTTGTGCAGACAAATTAACTTCTGCCCGCGGCTGTAAAATCAGCCTTCGTGTGATGCGCTGGTCAAGCTCTGCTTCAACGCGCGCCGTGACGTCACCGCGATCCGAAACAAACATCGCCGCGTCGACTTCAAACATATACGGCGCTAGCCCCTGCACACCGATAACGGCATGTGTAGTTTTATCTCCTGCCACATCCTGCCGCACACCAAGCTGAAAATCCCAAAAAGGTGCTATTGCGCGCGAATAGAGAGCTTGGACTTCAGCATCTTCAAGCGCCTTGCCGAAACCACCTTCGCCTTCGCTTTTGAACCAGAGGCGGCTTGTCGGTCCGCCATAATAGCCCTGAAAATCCCACAGATAGCCATTATGGCCACCGCGAATCTGGGCTTCTAATCGGTCGCCCTGAAACCAGAATACTGGAAAGTCACCATGCGATTCCCGCAGACTTTTTCTGGAATCGAACATTGCGTCCGCACCCCAGATTGCGTCAGCTGCACGCGAAGGACCAATGCCGGCCTCAACGGGTTGGGTGGTTTCCATCATCGGACCCGGTGACACGCCAGTGCTGCTTGCCGTGTCGTTCGCAGAACCGTGCTTCAGATCGCCATGGACCATCATATTGTGGTCCATAGCTGGTTTAGGATTAACCACAGATGGCGAATGGCCAGCATGGAGGTCGGCCTTTACTGGCGGGCTGCTCTGCGCTCCCGGAGCTACGGCGGGCTGTCCATCGTGCCCGTTATGGTCTTGCGCACGCGCGGGCATTGATAACAATGCGGTGGCGACTAACGTGACGGCAATCAGGGGGGATGTGGTCATGTTGCTACCTTTGGACCTACAACCGTTACCGTCTGCATCATGCCGCCATGCATGTGGTAAAGAAGGTGGCAATGAAATGCCCAGTCCCCCGGCTCATTGGCAGTCAAATCAAACTGGGCACTTGCACCTGGTTGAACCACAACAACATTCTTACGCGGCTGGTGCATAGCGCTTTCGCCGTTGACCAGTTCGAAGAACATACCATGCAGGTGAATAGGGTGCGCCATCATCGTGTTGTTCACCAGCTTGACACGTACGCGCTCGTTCCAGGCAAAACGGATTGGAATGTCGTCAACTGAACTAAACATACGCCCATCGAACGACCACATATAGCGTTCCATGTTGCCCGTCAGATGGATCTCCAGTAGCCTCGACGGCTCACGGGTATCTTGATTGGGCTCAAGCGCTGACAGCATGCGATAGTTTAACACGCGATGTTTGACGTCCCGCAGCCCTATCCCTGGGTCGCCCATTTTATCGACCGGAGCCATAGACACCATATCGAGGCCAGGGCCAATTTCGACATCGGGTGGCAAAAGCGATTTATCGCGCATGCTCATGCCATCCATGCTGTGGCTCTTAGCGGCATTCGCATCCGCGCCACCGCCATGATCCATTCCTGCATGTCCGTTATGGTCTGCCGCCATGTCGCTTGCAGCAGGTCCATGGTTCATACCCATGTCACCCATTGTTAGCAAAGGTGCCTCGCGTAGTGGCGGTACGCTTGCTTTCGCACCGGGGACGGTAGCTAGCATGGCCAGCGCCATACCTGATCGGTCCATAGATTCGGCGACTATTGCATATGCATCAGCCTTGCCCGGCTCGATGATAATGTCATAAGTTTCAGCAGTTGCAATCTGTAGTTCATCAACCTCAACCGGTTTTACGTTCTGCCCATCCGCAGCAATAACCGTCATCGGTAAGCCGGGGATCCGCAGATTGAAAAAGGTCATGGCGGAGCCATTGATGACGCGCAGCCGGATGCGTTCACCGCGGCGGAAGAGATATTCTAGACCTTCCTCTGCGCCACGTCCGTTGGCAAGATAGGTGTACGTAGGCGCACTTACGTCAGCGATGTCGGTCGGAAGCATGCGCATTTCTGCCCACATGCGTCTTTCTGCTCCCGACATAGGATATTTGTCAGTCCAGCTTGAGAGCTTGTCGTTGAAATAGCCTTCGCCGGTACGCAAGCGGCTCATAATGAAATGCGGGTGAAGCGGTGTAAATTCGCTCAACAGGAGGATGTAATCCCGATCGTAGCTAACAGGTTCGGCACCAGCAGGTTCGATAATGAGCGGACCATAATGCCCCGATTGTTCCTGCAGATGAGAATGGCTATGATACCAATAGGTGCCAGACTGCCGTATCGGGAAGTCATAGGTAAACGTCTTGTGCGGCTTGATTCCAGGAAAGCTAACTCCGGGAACACCATCATATTGAAATGGAACCAGCAGCCCGTGCCAGTGAATTGAGGTGTCCTCGTTCAGATGGTTCGTCACGTTAAGACGGACATTCTGCCCTTCGCGTAGCCGGATAAGCGGTCCAGGCACGCTTCCATTAACCGCGATACCATGCCCACTACGGCCTTGGACAGTCCGTCGACCGCTGGCCACCGCAAGGTCAATTATTTTGCCACTGACTTCGTCAAAACCGACGCGGATGGGTGGTCCATTGTGCCTGCGCATGCTGTGACCTTGAGCCCACGCAGGAACGGCGGCCAAAGTTGCGCCAGCACCCAATCCAGCTAATATGCCTCGTCGCGTTAGGGAGGTATTCATTTACGCTTGCATCCTTCTGAATAGCAGAATTATAGGATACCCCCATAGGGTATATCAATAGAGCATTTACGCTTATGGCTAAAGATTGCAGTAACACCATAAATCGCTTGAAACGGATCGAGGGCCAGGTGCGGGGCATCTCTCAGATGGTTGTTGATGACCGCTATTGCATCGACATTCTGCATCAGGTGCAAGCGGTGAAGTCCGCGCTTGCTAAGGTAGAAAGCACAATCCTTAGAGATCATGCATCATGCTGTGTCGCTGATGCAATTGCGTCAGGTAATGTGACAGAGCAGCGCGAAAAATTTAACGAGCTTATTGATCTGTTTGACAAGGTTAAGCGCTGAATACGGCAATCAATCTGATGGGACGTCCGCTTTTGGATAAGCTAGCTGGATCTACATATGGCCACAGTTGGGCGCAAAGCGGAACGACGACAAATGTGCCGTTTACGGAAAGTCCGCTTTGCGCGATTATCCATCCGAAAGCACGCGACCTGCGCGCAAAGTCTGAGTAGATTGATAATAGTCGGCGTTAACGATTGTCTCTGGGGCCACTGACGGCCCCAGAGACGTGTTATTTTTTAGTCCCTCCAAAAACATCCAAAATCTCGTTCTGAGGCGACACAAGGCTTTCGGCCCTAAGTAGCTGGCTATACGCTATTATTTCTATACTTAGGATAACGGGGTTTAGCAGATGAAGGTCGCAATTTACGCACGAGTGTCAACGACAGACCAGAACTACGAAGGTCAGCTTGAAGAGCTTCACGCTCTAGCTGAGCGATCAGGCTGGGATGTTGTCGAAGTCTACAGCGAGAAAATCAGTGGTACGAAAGCGACTGAAGATCGCCCTGAATTAAAGCGCATGATGCGAGATGCGAGATTGCGGAAGTTTGAGAAGGTCGTCGTCTGGTCAGTAGATCGCTTGGGGCGCTCAATGAAGAATCTCATTCTCGTGCTGACTGAACTCAAAGACAGCAAGATTGATATCTTTAGCTACAAGCAGGCGATTGATACCAGCACTGCTATGGGTTCTATGTTCTTTCAGTTTCTGGGCATTTTCAGCGAATTTGAAAATACGATACGCAAAGAGCGTCAAGTCGTCGGAATCAGAAAAGCGAAAGAACGGGGAGTTCGTTTTGGTCGCAAGCCAACGACAGAAGCGCAGATCGCCAAAATTCAATGGATGAAACGAAATGGAGCATCTATCCGTGCTATCTGCAAAGAAGTGAAAGTCAGCCCAAACACGGTTTATGCTGCTTTATGATTTAGCCGTAATTCGTCATTATATAACATTATAATGCGTTCCAGCTTCGCTGTTCCACATTCGCTTGCTGCTATGTTCGCATCGCTTTGCTCTGCTCACATTACGCAGAAGCGAAATTCTTACGGTTAGAATTCTTTGAAATTGTTTTCAGGCATCATGCTTGGGGTAAGGCATTCGTTAGGGAGCCATACCACTGCCCCTTTCGGGGCAATGATGAATTATACATTCGCTGAGGTATGCTTAAACGATATGGACGCAACTCGTGATATCATCACGAGAGAGGCAGGTTTTGCGATCTCCTATTACGCGCCGTCTTACGCAGATCATGCCAGCTCATATCGCGGCTAATGGCATTGATCTTGTGGGGTAAAGTGTCTTTCCCACTCACTTTGAGCCTATGGGGGTCTAATTTATTTTCCAAGACTTTCAACCATTCCGACATTACAAACGCTACAGACACAAAGGGTCGTCGTTTCAGGCATCCAGCGCAAAGCGATGGGTAGTGCAATGAAGCCGTGTAGTGAGTTCCACGAATTGCTTACCGTTACAATGCCCTAGAGCCATGCCAAGAACGGATTTGCAGCGCATTACAATCGGCGCGCCAGCCTTAACCTCACTTTTGATAAATAGATTGAGAAACTCTCACTCTACCTTTGACATGAGTATTTATCACGGAGTGAGGAAAACTATGAAAAAAGACACGATTTTGGAAGTTTTTGGGTATCTTAAATCCAAGCAGCTTGTTTCTGGCGAGAGCGAATTTTCTGAGCATTGGCTTGGTTGTTCTGAAGGATATATGCGTAAGTTGCGATCATCACAGTCAGAGCCAAGTCTGGGCGCAGTCGCAATATGTGCGAGTAGATTGCAGAATGCCGCTGAGCAGTTTGAAGTGCTCCCACGCTATCAGCCATTAGCAAAGCAGCTTACATCAATGAGTATCAAATGCCGTTCATTGGTTGACGCTGAAAGCGTGGAGTTTGAACTGAGCTAGTGTGGTCGTGTAACCCGACACGCCTAGAATAGTGAAAGCTCCTCCCCGTCCTCAATAACGACAATGCGCTCCGTGCGTTTAGCTGGTTTCGGGCGTAAAGCACGGGGAAGCTCTGGCAGTTCGCCTTCTTTGTAGTCGGTGAAGTCGGGGAAGCGCCCACGCTCAACATTTCGGATCAGTACTTCAGCCTTCTTCAGCAAGCGTGTCAGCGCATTATAGGCTGCAACATCGCCGACGACCCTTTCCGTGATGCCTAGCTCTTTCGCTAACTCAAGCCGCGTAAGCCCAGGATTGTCTTCCTCAGTCTGCCGCGCTGTCAGAATCTTGTGCAGGGATTTCAGCGAAGGGTTCTTAGAAACTACTTCGAACAGAGCCTCGCCCTTCTTTTCCCCGTGTGTGCGAATATGCTCTTCCACAACGGGGCGCATCAACCGCTGGAACTCAGCAGTGAGACGGCTCAGATCACCATCTACAGGAATGCTCAGCACGACGCGGTCAGCATTTTGCTCTTTTTCGAGCAAGGGGTCATTGATCTCCCTGATCGGAAAGCGAATGCCATGGGAAAAGATTCTGCGTCCCGTGTGCATTCGGTACTTACTGGCTTGTGGATGACCACCTTTGGTCCACCAGCGCATGAAATCATCATCACGCACATCACCGAAGTAGGTGTAGACATCGGCTAGATCGCCCGTGCCGCCATTTTCACAGCATTCCTTATAGGCTTTGCTCAGACGCAGAAATGCCCACCAGTAGTAATAAACACTCCACATGTAGCCAGGATCGTTTTCATCGTTTGGCCGCGTCTCGCGGGCGCTAATGTCATCGAGATTGGTGACGGGTGGCGCATAACGGAAATACAGAATTCTGCGTCCATGCAGCATCTTTTCATACATCGCTAAGCCTCACTCATCACTTCTGGCGCAAAACTAATTCCAGAGTGGCGTTTTTACAGCTGCCCTCTCGAATCCTATTTGCAGGTCATCGGTAGCACGGTGCTAGCCGAAAATATGAAAGACCTTAATCATGAATACTACTGTCCTTGAAGCCGCAACAAACGCAACTGTCGCAGCCAATACTGAAGCGCTGATTGGCAGCGTTGTAATGCCTACTATCAACGTTCCTGCTAATGCAACTTTCTCGCTGGAAGGTAGCGACGAAGAAGCGATCAATTATGTTTCTGCTTACAACACGATCAAGGAATTGATCAACGAACAGAAAGAGTGGTTCAACGGTGTTCACCGCACCGCAAACGAACAACTCTATCTGATCCTGCAACGTTGCTACGACCTCTATAAGTCAATGGCAGCAGATGCGGAGGTGGCGCACAAAGTCGATCAGGCGCTTGATCAGCACTTCCTTCTTCGTAACATGGAAAGCAAGGCTGACACAAAGCTCAGCAAAATCATTTACTGCATCTTCGGTACCTCTGATCGTCGTCGTGTTAGCTCTTATGCAGTAGCACTTCGAATTGCTGATGATGAAGGGGTTGCTGTTGATGCGCTTCCTGAATTCCTTCGCAATGCTGGTGGTGTTGAAGAGGTTCGTCGTTCGAAATCTTCTGATGCGGTCACGGTCGATAAGATTGCAGTCGCTAAGGGCAAACTAATCGACGCACTGCTTACTATAGATGATCGTTCGCTCGCGGCGCTTCTCAAAGACAAAACAAAACACAACGGCAAGGTCGTTCTGGTCGCCTCACAGGGTGCAAACGGCACGCTGATCATCAACGCGGTGGAAGACGGCGATGCAGTCGTCAACGCTACGCTCACTGCGATGTACAACAAAAACAAAAAGGACTGGGGCGCGAAGTAAGCGCCGCGCTATCCCAATCAACCATCTCAATGCCAGCGGTTTAGCTGTGGGACACCCGTCCCCAGCGCCGCGCATTTAAGGAAAATTACTATGACTAACTACTCGCCTAAAACACTGGCCGATATCGTAATTGGTGACGAATTCAGCAATGACGCAGTACGCTACATCGCTAACGGCAACCTTCCATTCCCAAGCACTGGCAAGAACGGTTTCCTGATCCACGGACCTTTTGGCACTGGCAAGTCGACACTGGCAATGCTCATGCCTACCGAACTTGAAAAGCTGCATGGGAAACCCCCAAGCCCGTTTGTGTGGAGCCAGCAAGCAGATGATGATGCAAAAGTGAATGCTAAGATCGTCAAGAACTTGAGCACTGCCGTTGATTTCATCAATGTCACGCCAAGCAAATTCAGTCACTACGTTATCGACGAACTGGATGATTTTTCAAAACCTCATCAGAAGAAAATTCGTGCTGCAATGAACGCCAGCAATGACAATATCTTCTACTTCACCACTAACAACTTGAACCTAATCGACGACGGCATTCGCAATCGTTGCTATGAAATCCATATGTGTGCTGCCATGCCCCAGCAGTGGCTTCCTTTGTTTAATCGAGTTCTAGCAAGTCGTAGCGTTGCATCTCCTGCAGCAGCCTCTCTTCTTCCCATCATCCAATCCTGCAACGGTTCGGTCCGCGATATTGTGGCGGCGGCGAACATGATTGCGGCGAAAGTGACGAACGGAGCAAATACCATACAAATATAAATGAGGGGTAAGATGCTCATCCACATCATCGCTGCGTGACCGTCTTGGTCGGGTTACCCGACAACAGAATCTACAAGAGTTTAAGCCCCGCCATCTGCGCGGGGCTTTTTGTATATTCGTGCCGTCATATCAGCCCAAAACTATACAACAAAAACGGTGCTGAGTTTCGCTTATTTTTCCAAAACCATATTGATTTATTGAGAAAAAATGGTGCCGCTTATAGGATTCGAACCTACGACCCCTTCATTACGAATGAAGTGCTCTACCAACTGAGCTAAAGCGGCAATGGCGCTTCCATTAGCGGGAATGCGCCCGATTTCCCAGCCTTTTTTTGACCCACCTACATCTTCAATCGTCGATGGCGCCGCTCTGTAATTGAGCAATATTCATCTCGGCAGTGAGATGCTTGGCATAGAACCGATCTATCATCTCGACAGAGGTTCGTGCGCTGCGGGCAATTGTAAGCAGATCAATGCCTTCTCCATGTATCATGCGGAACATGATACATGTATGCCTCAAGCTATAGAGCGTCCTTGCATCACCGTTTGGACCTGTTTTTAACCCAGCGACCTTAAGCACTTGATCAAACTGCCGTGTGATATCCCGCAATGCATAATCACGGTTCAACTGCTGTGGACAAAACAGATAGTCATCTGGCTTCCCAAAGCCTTCTGCCTTTTGACGCTCCAATAACTTATCATACACCTCAACCGCTCGTTTGAGCGTCACTACTGGGCTTCCATGACCCTTTGTCGGTGGATGAGTCAGACGCAGATAAGTGTCCTTGCCGCGAATAATCGCAACATGCTTATGCTGAAGTACCTTAATGTCAGTTGGACGAATGAACGCGTTCGTCATGAAGATGATGAGATCATACACATCTTGTGTAATCTCGACATTGCGCAGGAACTTTCCAGCCTTTGTATCTACCCGTATTTTCGTGCCAATGCGTGACCTACAGACGGAATGAAGCGTACTATACTCTTTGCTGTTGAACCAAGGACGGGCTGTGTCAGTCGTTTTGAGACGCGGGAACGCTGGAAGCCCAGTTATCACTCCAACTCGCTGAGCGTACTTTAATATCGTCTTGATATGCGACAGATGTATCTTGAGGGTGTTGATCGTAAGCGGACGATCTGGAGTACTGAGCTTGTTGATGTAATCGCTGATGACGCTGTAATCTATGTCCGCAATCTCATACTTTCCAAAGTGCGGTAGCAAGTCAGCTTCCAGTCGCCCTGCGTCATAACTAATCTTCTGCTTTGATAATTCACCACGCTTGAACCGTGCTTCATTCTCTTTGGCAAGACCACGAGCGCAAACTTCAAAGCCACTCGTTTTTGTGAACGGCAGATTGTTCATCTTGCGATGCTTGAGATCAACAAAGACCTTCTTTGCAGCTTTGATCGCTTCCTTTTTGTCAGCAACCTTCAAACTACGACGAACGATTTTTCCGTCCTCATAGTACCGCGCATACCAGAATGGAGACGCTGCCATTTTGTAAATTGTGAGCGTACCGAACCCCGTCACCTTCTGCAGCGAACTTGGGATTGGCTGCGTGCGGTCACGCATTGTCGGGTCAGCACGACTTTGACTATTTTTTACAACGCCTTTGCTCATGAAATTGTTGTATAGTAAAAACTATACAACAGCAAGTGCGCTTAAGTCACTGCAAGTGCTGCATTTCTGGGAAAAAAGGGGTGTTCGCCAACACATTACGAATGCGATGCTCTACCAACTGAGCTAAGGCGGCGCTGGCCTGTTGGCCGTGGGGAGCGCATAGCCAAGTGCGCCTGTGAGTTCAAGTGACCTTGTGTCAAATACCCGGCCACATGGAATGCACGTGCGAAATAGCGCGTCCTTATTCGCCGGACAGGACCCAGCCGACGCTGATTTCTTTGGCAGCCAAGGGAACGTCGAGCCGTGCCTCGCTAAAATCGACCTTTTCTCCGGG
>CAZCXQ010000066.1:0-9558 GCA_964502655.1 uncultured Sphingorhabdus sp. | reverse complement strand
CAACACGGCCTATACCTCCGTGGCGGTGCAGCCCGATGGCCGCGTGCTCATCGGTGCCGCGAACCTTGGTATTCGCCCAACATTCGATCCGCCCAAGTAATTGCTTGAGCCTCATTTCTTCGACTTTGCCGAGGACCTGTATGGGCAGAATATCGAAATCGAATTCCACGCCTTCATCCGCGGAGAGGCGAAGTTTGACAGTCTGGACGCACTGATGGCGCAAATGGCGCAGGATTGCGACGAAGCCCGCCGGATATTGGGGGCATAATATCGAAGAGCTTGGCAAAATCCCGGCAAGCTACAATGGCTATATTTGGGTTGAGGATATCTGGGCCATCGGGCCAGCGTTGAAACGAACATGATTTTTCGTTCACGCAGAGGCGCAGAGGCGCAGAGGTCGCGGAGATTCCGGCATTCCCGTCACCCTGAACTTGTTTCAGGGTCTTAATTCTGGACGGCTTGAAGAAGTAAGATGCTGAAACAAGTTCAGCATGACGGTGTTTGATGGCTCTGCGTTCTCTGCGCCTCTGCGTGAACCATTCCAACTTTGGTGCTGCCAAAGAAAGTTCAGGGTGACGAAATACAATTTCTTGCGCTAAGGGCGCTTTTAACATGACTGACCCTATCGACTATCGCGACACCGTTTTCCTGCCGAAAACAGATTTCCCTATGAAGGCCGGCCTTCCGCAGAAGGAGCCGGGCATTCTCGCGCGTTGGCAGGCGCAGGATTTTTATGCGGAGCTGCGCAATCGCCGCCGTGGGCGCAAGAAGTTCATTCTGCATGATGGCCCGCCTTATGCGAATGGCGACATGCATATCGGCCATGCGCTGAACCATATTCTGAAGGATATGGTTGTCCGCACCCAGACATTGTTGGGCAAAGACGCGCCTTATGTGCCCGGTTGGGATTGCCACGGCCTGCCCATCGAGTGGAAGGTCGAAGAGCAATATCGCAAGAAAAAGCTGAATAAGGACGAAGTTCCGGCCGTCGAGTTCCGCGCCGAATGCCGCGCTTATGCGCAACATTGGGTCGATACGCAGCGCGAACAATTGAAGCGGCTGGGCATCAATGCCGATTGGGACAATCCCTATCTGACGATGGATTTCCAGGCCGAGGCGACCATTGTTTCGGAGCTGTTGAAATTTGCCGAAAGCGGCCAGCTGTATCGCGGTGCAAAGCCCGTGATGTGGTCGCCGGTGGAAAAGACCGCCTTGGCCGAAGCTGAAGTCGAATATGAGGAGATCACGTCGACGCAGATTGACGTGGCGTTTGAGATCGTGGAATCGCCGATTGCCGAACTCGTTGGCGCGCATGCGGTGATCTGGACCACGACGCCTTGGACGATTCCGGTTAATCAGGCGATCGCTTATGGGCCCGATGTTGAGTACCAAATTTATGAGATCGTGGCAGGCGGGGATCCAGACTATTTCGACGAGCTAGCGGCAGCCTACCCGCTGCACGGCAAGAGAGTCTTGCTCGCTACTGCACTCAAAGAACAGTTCCGCCAGCGGCTAGAATCAATGGCTCCGTCTATCGAAGTGGGGGATGATCAAAAGCGCGTAATCCCACAACTTACCCGCGAACTCGGCGTTAAACCTAACACATATTTTACCGATCCAATCAAAGGCTCCGACCTCGCCGGAACCATCGTCCGCCACCCGATGTACTATCTCGACGGCCTGTCCGATTACCCCGGTTTCTTGAAAAAGCCGCGTCCGATGCTCGCAGGCGATTTTGTCACCACCGATAGTGGTACCGGTCTCGTCCATATGGCCCCTGACCATGGCGAGGATGACTTTGACCTGTGCAAGGCGAATGGCATTGATCCGGTCTTCGCGGTTGAAGGCGATGGCAGATATCGCGCCGGTTGGCCCTGGGTCGGTGGCGATGGCAGCGTCATCAATCCCAAATTCAACGCGCCCGATGGCCCCATCTGCGCTGCGTTGCACGCGGCGGGCGGATTGCTCGCGGCGTCGGCGGATTATAAGCACAGCTATCCGCACAGCTGGCGGTCAAAGGCGAAGGTCATCTATCGCTGCACCCCGCAATGGTTCGTGCCGATGGATAAGCCGCTCGACCTAAACCGTAGTGCTGAGCTTGTCGAAGCACGCGTATCGGACGAGAGCCGCCCTTCGACAGGCTCAGGGCTTCGGTCTTTGAGAGAAACCGCAATGACCGCGATTTCGGAAACCCGCTGGGTTCCGGAAAAGGGCCAGAACCGCATCACCGCAATGGTCGAAGGCCGCCCCGATTGGGTGCTGTCCCGCCAGCGCGCATGGGGCGTGCCGATCACGCTGTTTGTGGATCGCAAGTCCGGCCAATATCTCTGCGACGCGGGCGTGAACGCACGTATCATCGCGGGCATTCGCGCACATGGCGTCGATGGCTGGAGCGACGAACGCGCACAGGAATATCTGGGCAGCGACTATGCGCTCGCCGATTATGAACGCGTCACGGACATTTTGGACGTGTGGTTTGATTCGGGCTGCACGCATGCTTTCGTCCTCGAAAGCGGACGTTGGCCCGATCTGTTGCGCGAAGAAGGCTATACCGGTGCGCGTGCGGATCTATACCTCGAAGGCAGCGACCAGCATCGTGGCTGGTTCCAGTCCAGCCTGCTGCAAAGCTGCGGTACGCGCGGTCATGCGCCCTACAAGGCGGTGCTGACCCACGGCTTTACGATGGATCAAAAGGGCATGAAAATGTCCAAGTCGCTGGGCAATACGATCAACCCGCTCGACCTGATGCGCGACAGCGGCGCGGATATTTTGCGGCTATGGGCGTTGACCGTGGACTTCACTGAAGACCACCGGATCGGCAAGGAAATCCTGCAAGGCGTTTCCGACCAATATCGCAAATTGCGCAACACTTTCCGCTATCTGCTCGGCGCGCTCGACGGGTTCACCGACGTGGAAAAGGTTGCGGTCGCCGACATGCCCGAGCTGGAGCGTTATATGCTCCATCTGCTCGCGGATATGGACGCGAAGTTGAAGACGGCGGTCAACGATTTTGACTTCAACACCTATGTCCGTTTGCTGACCGAGTTTTGCAACGAAGACCTGTCGGCATTCTTCTTCGATATCCGTAAAGATTGCCTCTATTGCGACGCACCGACCGACCCCAAGCGGATGGCGTATCGCACGGTGCTCGACATTTTGTTCCACGCACTGGTGCGCTATGCGGCGCCGGTGCTGGTCTTCACCAGCGAAGAGGTGTGGCAGACGCGCTTCCCCGATGCCGACAGCGTGCATTTTTCGGATTGGCCGGAGGTTCCGCAACTGCATGAGTTGGACAGCGAGTCCGGGCTACTCATGCAGTGGGATATCATTCGGACAACGCGCACTGCCGTTTTTGGAGAGATTGAAAACTTGCGGCGCGAAAAAGTTGTCGGTTCGGGACTTGAGGTGGAGGTAACTCTGCAATCCATGCCGGTTTCTAGCTCACCTGAAGAGCTTGCAGAGCTGTTTATCGTGGCTTCGGTGACTGAGGGTGCATCCGCAAAGGTCACCCGCACCACCAACCACAAATGCGGTCGTTGCTGGCGGCATCTGCCTGAGGTCGTGGACGATGGCGCGTTGTGCGGTCGCTGTGCGGATGTTGTTGGTGGGTAATAACCTTCTTCGTGCCTTTGTGCCTTTGTGCGAACCAAAAACCATGAAGGGTTCGCACAAAGGCACGAAGGCACAAAGATCGCCTAACGTCCGTCATGCCGAACCTGTTTCCGCATCTACCTTTGGGCGGAGCAATATTAAGACCCTGAAACAAGTTCAGGGTGACGATGCCGCTTTGCTGCGTAAGCCTTCCCAAATCCTCCCCACTTGTGGGGAGGTGGCAACCCACGGGGTTGACGGAGGGGGCTGGCAGTTTACACGAGGGGGCATGCGTGCACTTACACCCCCCTCCACCACGCTTTGCGTGGTCCCCCTCCCCGTAAACGAGGAGGATTAAGCATGAACCCCAATCCTAAATTCCGCCTTCAGGGCATCATGCTGGCAAGCCTTGTATTCATCGCGGACCAGATTGTGAAATATGCAATGCTTGGCCCGCTTCAGCTGAAAAGCCGCGGTGTCATTCACATCATTTCGTTTTTCGACCTGCGCTATGCCGAAAATCGCGGCGTTTCGATGAGCTTTTTGACGGCGGATAGCGATGGCGAACGCTGGGCGTTGGTGGCGCTGACGGCGGTGATTGCGATCGGGGTTGCCCTTTGGATGTGGCGCGAGAAACTGCGCGGCGATGTGCTGGCCTTGTCGCTCGTCTTGGGCGGCGCGCTGGGCAATATCGTCGACCGCGTGCGCTATGGCTATGTTGTCGATTATGCCGATTTGCACATTGGCGCATTCCGGCCCTTTTACATATTCAACCTTGCCGATGCCTGCATCAGCATTGGCGTGCTGATATTGCTTGCCCGCGCCTTCCTGATAAGCGACAAGGAAGCGGTAGGCGGGAATGACGTTCAGCAACCCGAAAGCAGCGCTGACATAGTGGAGAAATCATGAAGCGGATCAATATGTTTGCAGCGGCGTCAGTTGCTTTGCTTGCGCTTTCGGGCTGCGGCACCACCAGCGTGTTTGACCGTGACCGGCCAGATGAATTTGCCGTAAGCCGGTCAAAGCCGCTTCAGGTTCCCGCCGAGTTTGCTTTGCCCGCGCCGACACCCGATGCGCCGCGCCCGCAAGATGGCGATACGAAAGAACAGGTTTTGGATGCCATGTTCGGTGGCGCAGCACCTGCGCCGCGTAACTGAGATTGGAAGACGACATGACACGCAAACAGATTTCAGCTGGCGCTGCATTGGTTTTGGTAATCACCTTATCGGGCTGCGCGTCGGCGGGTAATGTCGGTCAAGCGCTGTGGGATTGGGATATTCGCGGTAATCAGGCTGCTGCGCCGGTTGCCGGTCGGGCGGCACCTTTGGTGGTTCCACCGGATTTCGCGTTGGAGCCGACCGCAGCAACGGCAATCCGTCCGACCGATGGTGGTCAGGAACAGGTTCTCGACGCGTTGTTTGGCGGAACTGCGCCGCGCTCTGCCGCTGAACGCGCGATCTCAACGACGTCGGGCAATGCCGAAATGGGTATTCGTTCGTCGGTTGGCGATCCGCAGACCAATACGGTCAACAAAGGCAGCATCACCCGCGACATCATCGCCGCACCCGAAGGCGACGGCCAAACCGCGCAGGCTGTTATTCCGGGTTAAGTTTTGAAGGCGCCGCGCGGGTTAAGCGCTGACGCTCGCTTCCTCCACGCCGGCGCTGTTGTGGCGCAGCGCCTTTAGCACTGTTTCGACGATCTGCGGGGCGTTCAGGCCCGCTTCGTCATATTGCTTTTGCGGGCTGTCATGTTCCTGGAACATGTCGGGCAAGCGCATCGTGCGGATTTTCAAGCCAGCGTCCATCAGGCCAGCGTCGCTGGCGAGCGTTAGCACATGCGCGCCAAGGCCGCCCACGGATGCTTCTTCGACCGTCACGACAACTTCATGCGTGGCGATCAGCTGGCGGATCATTTTTTCGTCAAGCGGCTTTGCAAAGCGCAAGTCGGCGACAGTGGTGCTCAGGCCCTTGGCATCCAGCGTCTCTGCCGCCTTCATCGCCTCGGCCAAACGCGTGCCCAGTGAGAGAATGGCGACCTTTTTACCTTCGCGGATGATCCGACCTTTGCCGATTTCCAGCTGCTGCGGCACGTCAGGCATCGCAACGCCTGTGCCATTGCCGCGTGGGTAACGGAACGCGATTGGCCCGCTGTCGTGCAGTGCGGCGGTGTAGGTCATGTGGACCAGTTCCGCCTCATCAGCGGGCGACATGACGACCATATTGGGCAGGGTCGCCAAATAGGTAATGTCGAACGAGCCCGCATGCGTGCTGCCATCGGCGCCGACGAGGCCAGCGCGGTCAATGGCGAAGCGCACAGGCAAATTCTGGATCGCGACGTCGTGCACGACCTGGTCATAGGCGCGTTGCAGGAAAGTGGAGTAAATCGCGCAGAAGGGGCGCATCCCTTGTGCCGCAAGTCCCGCGGCAAAGGTGACGGCATGTTGTTCCGCGATGCCGACATCGAACGCGCGTTCGGGGTGCGCGGCCGAAAATTTGTCAACGCCCGTTCCGCCGGGCATTGCGGCGGTTATCGCGCAAATCTTGGGATCGGTTTCGGCCAGCTTGGCCAGCGTTTCACCGAAGACGTTTTGATAGGCAGGCGGACCGCCACCGGGGCCCTTGTCCTGCTTGCCCGTGACCACGTCGAATTTGACGACGCCATGATATTTGTCGGCCGACGCTTCGGCAGGGGCGTAACCTTTGCCCTTTTGCGTGACGACATGGATCAGCACGGGGCCTTCGGCATTGTCGCGGACATTTTCGAGGACGGGAATGAGCTGGTCGAGATTGTGGCCGTCGATGGGGCCAACATAATAAAAGCCAAGTTCTTCGAACAAGGTGCCGCCCATCGCCATGCCACGCGCGAACTCTTCCGCCTTTGACGCAGCCGAATAGATGCGGCGCGAAAGCTTTTTGGCGACTTTGCTCGCAAGGCTGCGCAGGCCGAGATATTCGCTGGAGGACACCAGACGCGACAAATAAGCCGACAGACCGCCAACGGGCGGCGCGATCGACATGTCATTGTCATTCAGGATGACGACCAGACGGTTACCCGCGGCTTGAGCGTTGTTCATCGCCTCATAGGCCATGCCCGCCGACATCGAACCATCACCAATGACGGCAATCGCTTTGCCGGGTTTGCCCGCAATCTTGTTGGCGACCGCAAAACCCAAAGCCGCAGAAATAGAGGTGGAGCTATGTGCCGCGCCGAACGGATCATATTCGCTTTCGCTGCGCTTGGTGAAGCCCGAAAGCCCCCCGCCTGTGCGCAAGGTGCGAATGCGGTCGCGGCGACCCGTCAGGATCTTGTGCGGATAGCATTGGTGGCCAACGTCCCAGACCAAACGGTCATCGGGCGTGTTGAAGACATAATGGATCGCGGTCGTCAGTTCGACGACGCCCAAGCCAGCGCCCAGATGGCCGCCGGTTACCGAAACTGCAGATATGGTTTCAGCGCGCAATTCGTCCGCGAGCTGGCGAAGCTGCGACGCGGCAAGATTGCGAAGGTCCGAGGGCACTTTAACCGTGTCGAGTAACGGCGTGTCTGGGGTATGTGTCATGACGTCAGCTTAGCGGCCTTTTATCGGGGTGTCGAACGGGTAATTGCGCCAGCGCTACCCGCAATCGGCGCATTTTCCGCGGACTTCGATGACGGGGCGAACCTCGGCAAAACCGGCATGTTCCGCCGCTGCGCGAACGTTCATGGTCAGTGTGTCGTCATCAATATGTGTGGCCGTGCCACAGCTGTCGCAGATCAGGAAAATGCAATCATGCAAACATCCGGGATGTGAATTTGCGAGATAGGCGTTCGCGCTTTCGACGCGGCGCGCAAGGTTGGTGGTCACGAACAGATCGAGTATCCGG
Organism: uncultured Sphingorhabdus sp.; assembly: GCA_964502655.1. Classification (GTDB taxonomy): domain Bacteria; phylum Pseudomonadota; class Alphaproteobacteria; order Sphingomonadales; family Sphingomonadaceae; genus Sphingorhabdus_B. Next base: position 2,101 of record CAZCXQ010000066.1, on the reverse strand, counting down.
TACACGCTGTTGGGTGCAACGCGCTTGCCACGCTTTTGCGAAACGAGATCGGCAATATCATAAGCCGATGCGGGTTTTTCAAACGTGGCGAGCACGGCGAAGATATCGGCGCGCATATCGGTCCACTGCTCGCCCGCCTCGACCAACGCCGATTCTGCGGCTTGGGCAAGCGACGCGCCTGCATGCTCGTGATGATGATGAACTGCCATATGGATAATGTAGGCTTTGACAGCCAGCCGGTCAATTGCCCGTCAGGCAGATGCGCGGTGGTTCAGGAAATGCCCTAGCGCGAGGCAGATGACGCCAAGGACGGTCCAGACAATCTCCGTCCATCCATGTGGCAATGTCAATGCGCCCGCCATCATGCCGATGCCCGCTGCGCCAACGATAGCTGGCGTAAACAGTCCATGATCCCAAAAACCCTTACCAAGCGCCAATACGCCGAAGAGAATGGCCAGTAACAGGCCGGTTTCATGAATGATCGAGTTGAGAAAAACACCGCTCGCCGACGCCAGAAACGCCAGCAAAAGCATGGTGACAAGGCAATGCACAAGGCACAGGCCAGCAATGCTTAAGCCAAGCCCGTCCCATCGCCATTTTTTCCATGCCTGCGTCATTGGGGGGGCATTACACCGATTCGGCAAACGTTACAACATTACATCGCATGAATTGCAGCCGCAGCGACCATTTTTGCAACCTCTGTGCGCTTGCAGCTTGCTGAAATCAGGGGCATATCGCGATTTATGGATAAAGCTCTTCATTCTGACACCGCAGCCGGTGCGCGCGTCGCCTGCCCTCAGGCACTGATTACATGGCTTATGAGCGTGGCGGCTCTCGTCTTTGCGATGGTGGTTGTGGGCGGAATTACGCGACTGACCGAATCGGGCCTGTCGATTACCGAATGGAAACCCATCACGGGCACCTTGCCACCGTTGAATGAGGCCAGCTGGCTCTCTGAATTTGAAAAATACAAACTGATTCCCGAATATACCGAGATTAACGGCCCGGCGGGCATGACGCTTGCGGAGTTCAAATTCATCTATTTCTGGGAATGGGTCCACCGCTTGTTGGGGCGGGTCATCGGATTGGCCTTTGCGCTGCCGCTGGCGTGGTTCTGGATCAAGCAGGCGATCCCGAGCGGTTACAAGCCTCGGCTGCTCGCCCTACTTGCGCTGGGTGGCCTGCAAGGGACCATTGGCTGGTGGATGGTGTCATCGGGCCTGTCCGCGCGCACCGATGTCAGCCACTACCGGCTTGCCGTCCATCTATTGACCGCCCTCACCATCTTGGGTGGCCTTGTTTGGACTGCGCTTGATTTACACGCACTGACGAAAAATCCGTCGGCAAAGCCCGCACGCATCACTGGCTTTACGGGCAGTATCTTGGCGATATTGTTTATCCAGTTGCTCTTCGGTGCGTGGGTTGCGGGATTGAATGCCGGCTATGTCGCCAACACATGGCCATTGATGAACGACCGCTTTTATCCCGATGGCGTCGATACCGCCAAGGGTGCATTTTATGCTTTGGTGAATGACCCCTATCTCACCCATTTCGTCCACCGCTGGTGGGCGTGGGTCGCGGTGATTGCGCTGGTCGTCATGGCACGGCGGGTCAAGAAAGCAGGCGTTCGTGGGGCATCGGCCGCTATCCATAGCGCGTTCGGCATCCAGATCCTGCTGGGCATTGCCACCGTGATGACCGGGGTCAACATCGTCCTTGCCGTTGCGCATCAGGCGGTCGGCGCCCTTTTGGTCGCGGCAACGGTCTGGGGCGCACATGTCTTGGGACGCGACACAGCCTAAACACCTGCGGGTATTATTATACCCGTCGTAAAACCCCTGCTTTTGCTTGACTATTGGCCGGTTCGTCGCCATTGGCACCGCTTCGCGTGCAGGATCCTTTGTGATTCTGTGCAACACTAAAATTTCGAAAGGTGCGATTAGCGATGAAAACGCTATCCAGAGTTACGAAATCGATCCGTCCACAGGACGTCGAGAAATCGTGGATCCTCATTGACGCAGAAGGTTTGGTTGTTGGCCGTGTTGCCAGCCTTATCGCCAACATCCTGCGTGGTAAGACCAAGCCAAGCTACACCCCGCAC
>CAZCXQ010000065.1:8272-9585 GCA_964502655.1 uncultured Sphingorhabdus sp. | reverse complement strand
TTTTTTCACGAGCATCTGCAGGATTTCGCCAGCCGCGCCATTGCCTGCATCCCAACCGATGCGAAATGCCTTTTGTGGCGCCGCCTCAGCAATGCGGGCGACATATTGGTCAAGGATATCCAAATGCTCGGAAGTACCCTCACCGTCGGACCAGTCCCCTGCCGCCGCCATGCTGCCCAGCTTTTGGATATCCGCGCCGAAAAACGGTTTTCCCATGAGGACCATTTTGAAGCCATTATAATTGGCTGGATTATGGCTGCCGGTTATTTCAATGCCGCCGTCTACATCGTCCAGAACGGCTTCGGCATAATATAGCATGGGCGTTGGCCCCATGCCGATACGCACAACGTCCACGCCGCTGTCGTTCAATCCCTTCACCAGCGCTTCTTCGAGCATCGGCGAGCTGACGCGGCCGTCATAACCCACGGCGGCCTTTTTGCCACCGGCGCGGACTAGGCAGGTGCCGAAGCCACGACCAATGGCGTAGGCATCCGCCTCGCCAAGCGTTTCACCAATGATCCCGCGAATGTCATATTCACGCAGCGATGTTGGGTGGAAATTATGTGTCATACGATTCCTGTTTCTGGGAGAAGGCCCGGCAATTACAGCCGTTTGTTGTTCAAATCATCTAACAAAAGATCGCGGGCTTTGTTCAACGCGGCGGCGTGCGCATCGCTGCCGCCTGCGTCGGGATGGTTTTGCGCAATCAACGCGCGATGTCGTTCGCGAATGCGTGCGGCAGTATCGAAACGGGAAACACCAAGCAGAACACGGGCCGCATCAAGCGCTGCCGCGTCATTGTCTTTCCCGCCTTTGCCCAGCAGCCGCCACGTCATCCCGCGATACCACGCCGCGGCAATCGCAATTGCGCCGAGCCCGAGCAATATGCTGCCGCGCGCTGCCAGAAACGCGCCGCCAATCCCAAGCAATATCGGTGGTAGCTGCTGCGATTGCAGCTTCTTCGTCCACACCGCCCACGCCAGCGCGGCGATAATCAAGAGCCCGAGAAACGCCATTAAACGAGCGTGGCACTCGGCAGATCGGGAAGTGCGAGGCCAGTAACAAGTTCGCGCAATTCCTGACGTGCGGCGATATGCGCAGTCGCAAGCTGCCCCAAATGGCCCTTGTCGATCAGCGTCAGTCCTGACGGGAAAAGCTCGCGATAAATAACGCGTTCGTTCAAGCCCGGCACGGACCGGAAACCCACGCGCTTCGACAATTCGGCAATGGCATTGGTCATGCGCTGCTGGTTGCGCGCCTCCATATTGTGCAGCCGGTTGCGCACCACGATCCAGTCGATCGTGACACCATCT
>CAZCXQ010000065.1:0-8262 GCA_964502655.1 uncultured Sphingorhabdus sp. | reverse complement strand
GCCTCCCAGATGAGCTCGGCATAGAAGCTCAATTTGCGCACTTTGAAATTTTCGGCATCGACTTGGCCGATCAGGTCGAAGTCTACAAAGCTGTCATTGATGGGGGTCACCAGCGTATTTGCGCGTGTGGCGACAAGGCGGGCATATTTGTCATCGCGGCCGGGCGTGTCAAAGATCAGGAAATCATTCTCGGCACCCAGGCGTTCGACTTGCCGGTCAAGTGTCGCCTGCGAATCATGCTCAAACACTTCAAACACGGGCATGGGCAGGCTGATGCGACGCCGCGCAATCGTGTCGCGCCGGTTTTCAAGATAGCGAAACAATGTCCGCTGGCGTGAATCAAGGTCAATACATGCCACCCGCGCACCGCGAGATGCCAGGGCAATGGCGACATGCACCGCCGTCGTCGACTTACCCGTTCCGCCCTTTTCATTAGCGAAAACAATGTGATGTGCCTTGCCCATATTCCCCCGGATCTGTCCCAAATATCTTGCGCCCGACATTTGCCTTGAAATGTCGCCACGCCGTCCCGCATAGGCGGGTTCACCCCACGCCATTAAACAAGGCCGCCGACACGTGCAAACCATCAATCAACTTGCTTCATTACGGCACAATCTTTCTCTCTTGCGAAAAGAGGGCGCGCGCATTGCGCTCGTCCCGACCATGGGGGCATTACATGACGGGCATATGGCATTGGTCGATAATGCGCGGCGCCATGCCGACGCGGTGGTGGTGTCTATATTTGTGAACCCGACCCAATTTGGTCCAAATGAAGATCTCGACGCCTATCCGCGTACGTTCGAACGCGATTCAGAGCTGTTGCGTGCTGCGGGTGTCGACATCTTATGGGCACCCACCGCAGCGACGGTCTATCCGCAGGGTTTTGCGACCAAGGTCCATGTCGATGGCCCAAGTCGCGGATATTGCGGCGGCGCACGCCCAGGGCATTTTGACGGTGTCGCGCTGGTTGTCGCGAAATTGTTTAATCAGGTTCAGCCCGATGTCGCACTGTTTGGCGAGAAAGATTTTCAGCAAATCGCGGTCATTCGCCAAATGGTGCGCGATCTGGATTTCAATCTCGAGATATTGGGCGTCCCGATCGTGCGTGACGCAGACGGCCTCGCGCTGTCCTCACGCAATGCCTATCTGACGCCCGCACAAAGGGTGGCAGCCTTGGCCTTGCCCCATGCGCTGAACGATGCAGCGCGCGATATTCGCGGCGGTAAAGATGTGGCGGGGGCGCTTGCTGCCGCGACTGCAAAAATATTGGCGGGTGGTTTTGATGTGGTGGACTATTTTGCGCTCGCCGACGCGGTGACGCTTGAGGAACTGGCTGTGTTTGACGGCCGCGAGGCGCGGTTGTTGGTGGCGGCCAAGATTGGCAAGACGCGCCTGCTGGATAACTGCCCGCTATAGGCGCACAATTTACCTCCCAGTCTGGACAGGGTTTTCGCGTTTTGCGTTAACCATTTGTTATCCATGTTCTCCGAAATTGGCCTCATATAGTGGATGTGAGGACAGTAATGATGGGTAGCAGTTTCAAAAGCGCAAATTTCTTGATGGAAAGCCGGTTGGCCGATGCGGCGCGCGGCAACGCGGACGCATTATTTGACTTGGGCATGGCCTATTCTAGCGGAAGCGGCGGGGTCGAAGTAGACCTGATTGAGGCGCATAAGTGGTTTAACTTGGCGGCATTGAATGGCAACGAAGCGGCGATGATGTGCCGGGCAGATATCTCAGACGAGATGACCGCGCGCGAAATCGTGGAAGCACAGCGCCAGGCCCGCGCATGGCTGCAGGCAACGGATCAACGCTGCGCGGCCTGACTCGCGTTACCGACAAGACGCATTTTTAAAGCACGACTTTCGACGCGATTAAGGTGACATCACCTATGTTGCTTCAACACAATTCGGTGGTAAGGCGCTCGCATGGAGCGATATTTTGTCCGCTCATGTAGTCTCATGCATAAGGATCGTCTTAAATGCCGACACCCATTCTCGTAACAGGCGCAGCCGGTTTCATTGGCCACGCCGTGGTGCATCGGTTGCTCGCGCGCGGCGAGCGTGTCATTGGCGTCGACATCGTCAATGACTATTATGACCCCGCACTGAAAGAGGCGCGCCTGGCGACTTTTGCCGGCATCAACAGCTTTACATTTGAACGTATCGACATTGCCGACGCCGCACAAATGGCGGCGCTTGTGCGCGACCATAAAATCGTGCGCGTGGTCCATTTGGCGGCGCAGGCGGGCGTGCGGTATAGTATCGAAAACCCCTTCGCTTATGAACGTTCAAATCTGGCGGGCCATCTCTCGGTGATGGAAGCGTGCCGCCATGCGGAGGGTTTCGAGCATCTCGTCTACGCCTCATCCAGTTCGGTCTACGGCGACAAGCCGATGGGCGGAGAGGGTTTCACAGAAGATGAACCCGCCAACGCTCCCGTGTCACTTTACGCCGCGACCAAGCGCGCGTGCGAACTGATGAGCCAGTCCTACGCCAGTTTATACGGCTTTCCCCAAACAGGCTTGCGGTTCTTTACGGTCTACGGCCCTTGGGGACGCCCCGACATGGCCTATTTCAGCTTCACGCAGAAAATCCTCAAAGGCGAGGCCATTGAAGTCTATGGCGACGGGAAAATGGCGCGTGATTTCACCTATATTGATGACATTGTCGACGGAGTCATCGGCGCGCTCGACAACCCGCCCGCGCGCGGCGAACACCGCGTGCTCAACATTGGTGACAGCCATCCCGTTGGCCTGATGGACATGATCGAGACGCTCGAGAAAGCCATTGGGCATGAGGCCGTTAAAATTATGCGGCCAATGCAGCCAGGCGATGTCACGGCGACCTATGCCGACGTGTCAAAGCTGCATGCGCTGACGGGCTATAAACCCAAGGTGATGCTGGCCGAAGGTCTCGAAAAATTTGCCGCGTGGTATCGCGAATATTACCGCGCCGCGCCTTAGCTCTTAATCTGGGACTGCCATTCATCGAATGAAGCTGCCAATTTGCGGCCGGCAATTTGCCGTCCCGCCTCGCGCGGCAAGCCAAGCGAAGCGGACATCGGGCCGCCCAACAATGCGTCGCCCAACGCCATCAGTACCATTTCGAGTGTGAGTTCATGCAGCGAGGTGTCAGCATGCCCCTCTTCGCCAATTTCGTCGACGAGCTTATGGATTGCCTCTACAATCGGGTCGAGCGCATCTTCATTGCCCGACAGCAGCATCCACGACGCAAGTGCGCCCGCACCCTCGCGATCGAACTGGTCAAATATTAAGTCGGCTAGCTCGTGCGGCGTCACCACACCGCCCCGCATTTGAACCACCGCCGCGCCGATTTTGCTGCAGATCCTGTCGCCCATATAGCCCGCAAGCTCGCGCTGCAGCCCAGAGGCTGAGCCGAAATGATGCAGCAAATTGGCATGTGTGCGGCCAATGCGTCCCGCGACGGCCTTAAGCGTAACGGCCTGCGGACCCGATTCAAGCAACAGGTCACGTGCGGCCTCAAGTGCCGCCAATCGGCTCGCCTCGGGGCTTAACCGGCGCGGCATGCCGGGATCATTCAGGGGTACAATTTTTGAAGCGTGTGTGGTCATGAGTGCCTGTGCGTATTTATCATTTTAAACGTTAGGCCAATTGCATTGCTTGTCCAATAGCGTTGATTGTTGTGGTGGCTCTATCGCGCGTGGATTGCCTCACAACCAGCCAATGGTTGATTCTGCCTCGCCGTGATCAATACCAACAGAGTTCGTTTTGATGCGTGGGAGTCGACAGGTTCGGCTTAGCCAGTTTATCAGTCATCAAAGCGGCTTGGCTTCGGTCCCGCCGATCGATTTTCGACATATTGAATTGGGTCACCGGATCGCTACTTAACTTGAAACTACGGTTGCATTGTTATACCGTTGCGCAATCAACAAGATAACAAGCAAGCTACAGCAGGCTGTTTCCTAAAAATGCCAAGTAAACATAAATCCTCTGCGAATAAAATTTCGGGACCCATTATCGCGCTTCTGTCTGCAGTTGCAGACCTTGATCGCCGCGCCAAAAAAATTATCGCATTTTTAACCGATGCAGTCATTTGTATCCTTGCTGTGTGGCTCGCTTTTTCGTTGCGCCTCGGTGATTGGCAGCTGTGGAATGGGCCGATCCGGACGGTGTTACTCGCCGCCTTCTTAATTTGGCCGCCACTCTTTCTGGCAGTTGGCGTCTATCGTTCGATCTTTCGCTTTGCAGGGTCCGGTACGATTATAGAACTGTCTCGCGCGATTGCCGTTTTCTTGGCTGCGATGACGCTAATTTTTACTGTCATCGGATTGCCGGGGGTCCCGCGGACGATCGGTATTCTGGTGCCGATATTGTTCTTTTTGGCACTGGTAATGAGCCGAATTTTAGTGCGCTATATCATCAGTGACTTGCTCGGGCAGCGCGCCTTTGGTGGCGATACAAAGCGTGTGCTCATTTACGGTGCCGGAAGCGCGGGACAACAGCTTGCTTTGTCGACGAGACATTACCCCGGAATGTTTCTTTTGGGGTTCATCGATGATGACAGCCGCCTGCGCGGTCAGCGGCTGGATGGAAGCCCCGTATTCCACTCGAGCGAGCTTGCATCGCAAGTGGAGCGCTTGGGCGTCACCGACATTTTACTCGCAGTGCCATCGATGAGCCGCAGCAAACGCAAGGGCATAGTAGACGATCTGAAGCAGTTCAGCGTCCATGTGGAGACGCTCCCTCAAATTCAGGACATTGTCGCGGGTAAAGTGTCTATTGCCGATTTGCGGGAAGTCGAAGTGGATGATTTGCTCGGCCGTGACGCAGTCGCGCCTAATGATTTGCTATTGGGACGGACGATCATCGGCAAGACGGTCATGGTCACCGGCGCGGGCGGGTCTATTGGCAGTGAATTGTGCCGTCAGATTATGGCGATAGGGCCCCGGAGGTTGGTTCTCGTCGAGATGTCAGAGTACGCCCTGTATAAAATCGATCAGGAGCTTCGGGAGAATGCTGCCGCCGCCATTTTCCGGTCCGACATCGAAATTCATCCAGAGCTAATCAATACAACAGCCGCGCGGCCCGTGTCGTCGCTCCTTGCAACGTATCGCCCCGACACAGTGTTCCACGCTGCGGCCTATAAACATGTCCCCCTCGTCGAACATAACCCCATGTCCGGCATGGGGAATAACATCATCTCCACGCGTAATCTTGTGCAGGCGGCCGAGGAGAACCAGGTATCTCATTTCATCCTGATCAGTACGGACAAGGCCGTACGACCAACCAATATCATGGGCGCAAGCAAGCGCGTGTGCGAACAGATACTGCAGGCGAAGGCCAAAGCGGGTTCGAAGACGCGCTTCACGATGGTGCGCTTCGGTAACGTGCTGGGTTCAAGTGGTTCCGTTGTGCCGCGCTTTAAAGAGCAGATCGCCAATGGTGGCCCAGTCACCCTCACACACAAGGACATTATCCGTTATTTCATGACTATTCCCGAGGCCGCGCAGCTTGTCATTCAGGCGGGAAGCATGGCGAATGGCGGTGAGGTTTTTGTCCTCGACATGGGCAAGCCCGTCAAAATTTATGACTTGGCCTGCACGTTGATAAATCTCTCCGGCCTGACGGTGCGCGATGCAAATAATCCCGATGGCGACATTGCCATTGAAGAAATTGGCCTGCGTCCTGGAGAGAAGCTTTTCGAAGAGTTGCTGATAGGTGAGAACCCTATGCCTACGAAGCATCAGCGCATCATGCAGGCAATGGAGGGCCACATGGTTTGGAGCGACCTGTCGCCGGCCCTCGACCAGTTGGAAAAGCATATCCACGATGGCAATCGTGCCGCCGCCGTGAGCCTGCTGCGCGATCTGGTTCCTGAGTACCAACCGAACGTCGATAGCAATGTCGGAGCGTCAGCAGCGTAACGGTGGCTCCAGCTGCCGCCGCACGTTCGTGCCAACCGCAGCGGAATATGTTGCGTCAGTCCTTTGCGAAATCCCGAACTTTCTGGCTGGTCCCGCGTGGTAGGATCATTATCTCACTGCCATTTGCGATGACCAGTAAATCGTCCACGCCGTGCACAGAAACTCGCATGCCGTTCGCGTGGATGAGGTTCCCGTGGCTGGTGTCTATGCGAACGGCGCCCGATGATACATTTCCCTCTGCATCTTTGTCGCCAATTTCATACAATGCATCCCAGCTGCCGACGTCCGACCAACCCATATCGACCGGGACGACCGCGACCTTGGGTGCCTTTTCCATAATGGCATAATCGATGCTGTCCGCCGGACAGGCGGCAAAGCTTTCATGGTCGGGGCGTAATTGATTGCCGCTTCGTTCGGCCTTGGACATCGCAAGGCGCGCGGCTGCACCCATCTCGGGCGCATATTCTGCGATGGCACCCAAATAGGTGTCGGCACGAAACAGAAATATGCCGCCATTCCAAACATGGTCGCCGCCGTCGATCATGGCCGCTGCGTTTGCGGCATCTGGCTTTTCGACAAAGCGCTTCACTTCATGGACGCCACTTTCAATCTGGGATCCCATTTGGATATAGCCATATCCTGTCTCTGGACCCGTCGGATTGATACCGTACGTCGCCATCCATCCATCTTGCACGTTGGGTAAAAGGGCGTCCGTCGCTGCGTGAAACGCAGCCTCGTCTTTGATGACGTGATCGCTTGGCATGACCAGCATGACGTTGTCGGGTGCATCTCCCACAAGAGCCGCCAACGCAATTGCAGGGGCTGTATTTCGCGCGCAAGGCTCAAGCAAAATGATGGCGTCGGCAACGCCGATTTCAGCAAGCTGCGTGGCAACAATCTCAGCGTGCGCAGCGTTCGCTACGATCAGGGGAGCCGCAAACTGCTCCCTGTCCATCACGCGCAAGACGGTCAGTTGGAACATTGAGCGCGCACCGGTCAATGCCAGAAACTGTTTAGGCATTTGCGGTGTGGACATTGGCCATAGCCGTGTTCCACCGCCACCCGATAAAATAACCGGAGTTATGGTCACACGCTATCTTTCTTCAGTAAATCTGCACATCGCCATGATGTCGCGGAAGTTGTGCAATCGGTCAAATACAAAAACCCATTTGTAGTCGGTCACTGGAGCGCGCGGTTTAGAATGATAACTCTTATATTGGGGCATTGTTATCGCCGGTAACTCCGCAAAGAGTGTAATGACACCAACGCATAACGACTTTTGTGATGGCGGACTATAACGGCTTTCAGTGATCGAGGCCAAGTCTAAATGCCGCTCATGCCGCCTGCACCCGTTCAAAATACTCGCGTATACTGAACGCCGGAGCCGGAGTCATCGGCGCAACTTCTTCACCGGACTCGTCAAATATCTTTTCGTAGAGCACACAGGTCACGGCCTGCCCGCGGCCCTCGCTATGGCGCGGTTCGTTCTTGCCGGTGCTGCGGAAACCCAGCTTGCGCAGCACCCTGCCCGACGCGGGATTATCAATGAAATGTCCAGATACCAGTTTCCGGTGGCCGATAGCCTTGGCGATTTTTACCACCGACCTTGCGGCCTCGCTGGCAAAACCCAGCCCCCAATAAGGACGGGCAATCCAATAGCCGAGCTCGGCCTCGCCTCCACGTTGGCCAAGCCCGCAAGAGCCCACCAATCGGGGCGCGCCGTCGGTCCGCAACATCAACAGAAAATTGGGGAACAGTAGGTCATGTTCCAGCGCGGCGAAGGCCGCAGCGTCATCTGCCGTATATGGCCAAGGCGCACGCGCAAGGTTACGGACAATGCCCTCATCGGCGATGGCCTGATGAAGTTCGGCAGCATCTTCGGGCCAGCTGGGCCGCAATAACAATCTTTCGGTTCTCGCGAACATTGTTCCACTCCGTTCTGCGCCGCCCTTTGCATGACAAAGCGACAGCCATGTTACAGTTCCTCCGCAGGAGGCTGAGAACAGGGAGAATGAGACAAAAAGAAAGGGAGAACGGTTGACCCGTCTCCCTGTTCAAAGGTGGAAACCACCTGATGCGATTTCCGGGTCATCCGTCTGGACAACCCGGTATCGATTGTCCTGTTTATTCGGCCGCCGCGGCTGCCATGTCTACCGACACATATTTGCGGCCAAGTTTGCCGGCGTGGAAACGCACACGGCCCGCGACGAGCGCGAACAAAGTGTGGTCCTTGCCAAGGCCTACGCCTGCGCCAGGATATACCTTGGTGCCGCGCTGACGGACGATAATGTTGCCACCGATGACGCTTTCGCCACCGAATTTCTTAACGCCAAGGCGGCGGCCCGCTGAATCGCG
>CAZCXQ010000064.1:0-9735 GCA_964502655.1 uncultured Sphingorhabdus sp. | reverse complement strand
ATCGTGAAACCGAACCAGCTTTGATATTCAAAGCCATGCCGTTCGGTGGGATCAAGCGTCACATTGGCACGGCCAGCGACCGTTGCGGCGATGCTTTCAAGCGCCTGGATTCGCGAAGCCAGTGCACCGCCAGCATCAATCGCACGCAATTTTTCAACTGCCGCGTCAAACGGTCCGGTAGCCGCTAGCAATGGCAGATAGGCATCCGCGCCCAACACGCTCAGACCGCCAGCATCCTTCATATCGAGTTCGGAACGGACAGCATCGATTTTATCGGGAGCCAAAGGCAACGCCTTTTCCGCAAGCCTTTCGACCAAGTCAGGGAGCGTAAAATCGATTGTGATGTCTTTGACGCCCGCTGCCTCCAGCGCATCGATGGCGACGCCGACAATTTCGCACGCCGCAGCAACGCTGTCATTGCCGATCAATTCCGCACCAAGCTGCGTCAATTCACGCTCTGGTCGCAGTTGCTTTGCCTTCAGGCGCAGAACCTGACCATGATAGCACAAGCGCAGCGGCCGCGGCGATTCCTGCATCCGCGTTGTCGCGATGCGCCCGACCTGAACGGTTATATCGCCACGTAAGGCGAGCGTGTGCCCGGAAACGGGATCGGTAAAACGCAAATGCTGATTCCGCGCCGCGCCGCCACTGCGTTCGGCAAGCGCGCTTTCAAATTCAGCAATGGCTGGCGCTACTCTGGCATAGCCATTGCTTGTCAACACATCGATCATGGCACGCGACACCCGCGCCGCAACCTCCGCTTGGGGAGGAAGTCGGTCGCGGAAGCCTTCAGGCAGCAAGTCGGGCGGAATCTTCATGCGCGTTCTTTACGCGAAAAGTTCTCGTGGGGAAGCCCCGCTTAGAACTTAAGCGCCTTTACTGTCTTCACGCCCGGAAGCGACGCCAACTGCTTAAGAACAGCCTCTGGGATCGCTGCATCCATCGACAACAACAAAACCGCCTCGCCGCCTGCACTGCGGCGACCCAAATGGAACGTGCCGATATTCAGGTCAGCCGCGCCCAATGCCGTACCGACACGGCCAATGAAGCCCGGTGCATCTTCGTTGACGATGTAGAGCATGCTGCCTTCGAGCTCAGCTTCAAGGCTGATGCCGAAAATCTCGACAAGCCGCGCTTCGCTGTTGGCGAACAATGTGCCTGCAACCGAACGTGGGCCTTGCGCGGTGTTCACCGTGACACGCACCAATGTGTGATAGGCACCAGCCTTGTCATGGCGGACTTCACGGATATCAAATCCGCGCTCTTTTGCCAAAAACGGCGCGTTGACCATGTTCACCGCGTCCGAGAACCGCCGCATGAAACCGGAAAGCACAGCTGCGGTAATGGGCTTGATATTCAATTCAGCTGCAGCGCCCTCAACCTCAATCGCGATATTATCGAGATTGTCATGCGCAAGCTGGCCAACCAACGAACCCAGCTTTTGCGCCAAGGTCATATATGGCTTTAACTTGGGCGCTTCTTCGGCTGACAGGCTGGGCATGTTGAGCGCATTGGTCACGCCGCCATTGACGAGATAATCTGCCATCTGTTCCGCAACTTGCAGCGCAACATTAACCTGTGCTTCGTTGGTCGATGCACCCAAATGCGGTGTGCAGATGAAGTTTGGTGTCCCAAACAATGGCGATTCCTTGGCTGGCTCGGTTGCGAACACGTCTAAAGCAGCGCCGCCAACTTGGCCGCTGTCCAACGCTTCTTTCAACGCGGCTTCATCCACCAAGCCACCGCGCGCGCAGTTGATGATGCGCACACCCTTTTTGGTTTTCGCCAGATTTTCTTTGGACAGGATGTTGCGCGTCTGATCGGTCAGCGGCGTGTGCAAGGTAATGAAATCAGCCTTGGCCAGCAGCGTGTCCAAGTCGGCTTTTTCCACACCCATTTCAATGGCGCGTTCCGCCGTCAGGAACGGGTCAAAGGCAACGACCTTCATACGCAGGCCAAGCGCGCGGCTTGCAACGATGGAACCGATATTCCCTGCGCCGATCAGGCCAAGCGTCTTGCCGGTGACTTCAATGCCCATGAAGCCGTTTTTCGGCCAGAGGCCAGCCTGTGTCTGCGCATTTGCTTCGGGCAATTGGCGCGCCAGTGCGAACATCAATGCAATCGCATGTTCGGCCGTGGTGATCGAATTGCCGAACGGCGTGTTCATGACGACAACGCCCTTTGCCGACGCGTTCGGGATATCCACATTGTCAACGCCGATACCCGCACGGCCAATAACCTTCAAATTGGTTGCCGCGTCGAGGATGGCCTTCGTGACCTTGGTTGAGCTGCGAATGGCAAGGCCGTCATAATCGCCGATGATGGCGGCGAGCTCTTCAGGGCTTTTGTCGGTAATGACATCAACGTCGCAGCCGCGTTCCGCGAAAATCTTCGCGGCGTTAGGATCCATTTTGTCGGAGATAAGTACGCGTGGTTTGGTCATATTGAAATTCCTATATGTCTTTTGTCGTCATCCCCGACTTAATCGGGGATCCATGTTCTGGACTGCCGCCTTGCGCGGGCATTTGCGTTCGCGGATTCCCGCATGCGCGGGAATGGCACGGGTGGGATTTTAAGCTTTGGCTTTCTGATAAGCCCAATCGAGCCAAGGGCCGAGCGCTTCAATATCTGCGGTGTCGACAGTGGCGCCGCACCAAATACGCAGGCCCGCAGGGGCATCGCGATATCCGGCGATGTCATAAGCCGCATCTTCCGCCTCAAGCAGCGAAGCCATTTTCTTGATCATGGCTTCATCAGCACCCTCAACGGTCAGGCACACCGACGTTGTTGACCGAATAGCCGGATCAGCGGCTAGAAAACCGAGATAGTCACGTGCCTCAACGATTTTTGCGAGCGCGGCGGCATTGGCGTTGCTGCGGGCCATAAGCCCCTGCAAACCGCCAACGGTTTTCGCCCATTCAAGCGCGAAGATTACATCTTCCACCGCAAGCATCGATGGCGTGTTAATCGTCTCGCCCTTGAAGATGCCTTCGGCGAGCGCGCCTTTCGACATCAAGCGGAAAACCTTTGGAAGCGGCCATGCCGGGGTGTAATTTTCAAGCCGTTCCACAGCGCGCGGTCCGAGAATGAGCACGCCATGTGCACCTTCACCGCCGAGCACTTTTTGCCAGCTGAACGTCGTGACATCCAGCTTGTCCCAGGGCATATCATAGGCAAAAACCGCCGACGTCGCATCGTTGAAGGTCAGGCCTTCACGGTCGTCGGCAATCCAGTCACCATTTGGAACGCGCGCACCTGAAGTGGTGCCGTTCCATGTAAAAACCACGTCGTTGGAAAAATCTACCGCGTTCAGGTCAGGAATTTCGCCATATGGCGCGTTCATGACGGTCGCATTCAGCTTGAGCTGCTTGTTGACGTCAGTAACCCAGCCCTCACCAAAGCTTTCCCACGCCATCATTGTGACTGGGCGAGCGCCAAGCATGGTCCACATCGCCATTTCGATTGCGCCGGTATCCGAACCGGGGACAATGCCAATGCGATGCGTGTCAGGGACCTGAAGCACTTCGCGCATCAGGTCGATCGCCAGTTGAAGGCGCGATTTGCCGATTTTCGCACGATGCGAACGGCCAAGCGATTCGGTTTGAAGTTTTTCGGGGCTCCAGCCTGGCGGTTTCGCACAAGGGCCGGAGGAAAAATATGGACGCGCCGGTTTAACGGCGGGGGGTACTATAGTCATGTAAGCTTCTCCTTGCAGAGAGCAGCGCGGCGTTGGGACCGCGTGGCCCGGAGCCGCGTTTAAGCGCAGCCCCGGTTTTGTCAACGACTATCGCAAAATGTAATCAGTAACCGGCCTTGCGAAACAAAACTTCACCACGGCGGCCAACGTATAGTTTCTCAAGCGTTACAGGGTGGAAATAGGCTTCGACACGGTCGCCTTCTGGCGTTGTGCCATATACTTCATAACAACCGCCATCGACCTTTGCCTTGCGGACGGTCCAGCCTTCCTTGGTAAGCTTATCGGTAAGTGCCTGTTGGCTTTTCCAACCCGACACCGGTCCTGCCTTGCAGGTGATAACGCCGGTTGCCGATGCCGGTACCGATGCGAAAGCAATTGCGGTCGCTGCGGCGAGTGAAAGTGAAGTCAATAAACGCATATTCATGCTCCTTTAAATGCAGATTTACGGGGGAGAAAAAAGCGGGCCGCCACCAGCAAGGCCAATGGGGCGAAGTGAACGAGCGCAGGGCCTAGATTGTTGTGGATGAATATCCAGTGTACCAGAACAAGCAACGCCGCGGGATAAACAAGGCGTTGCAGCCGCTTCCATCCCGCTTTCAGCGCGCGCATCGATGCATCATTACTGGTCAGCGCGAGCGGAATAAACAGCAGCATGGCCGCCCATCCTGTCCAGATGCCTAGGGCCAGAAACTCGGCAATGATGTCGTCAATATTGCCCATATCGATGAGGTAAAAAGCCAGATGGAGCACGGCATAAGCGAACGCTGCGACACCCAGCGCACGGCGGCGCTGGATCAGCCAGCTGAGCCAGGGCCGTGGCCCCAGCACCGACAGCAAAGGACTTAAAATCATCGCGACAATCATCAAACGCGCAGACCATTCGCCCGTTGGATGCAGCATATCCATCGCGATGCGGTCACCGACATAGAAGCTGCGCATCATCAATATCGCTGGCACAGACAGCAAAATCCAAAACACTGGTTTCTTATTAAGAATGATTCGCAACATGCATTCGCGATAATCGCGCCAGCCACTGTGCGCAACGCGGAAATTGTATCAATATCCACGCCTTTGCCGCCATACGGCTTCCATTTGGTCGATTTGGGGCTGCACACCGGTGAGATTTTGCTATTACATTTTACATGGTCGTCGCCACTGCTCCACGATATCTGCTCGTCGCGAGCGCTCTACTTTTGGCGTCTTGTGGAGGACGCGAGGCACCGACACCGACACGCACGGGTGCAGGCAGAACAACCGAAAATGCGCGGCAGTGCATGGCAAGTTTGAAAGAAAAGTCAGTCCGCTTCGCCGGCTTGCCCAACAAAAGTTTTGATGGCGGCTGCAGGACAATCGACACGGTCAAGCTTATGGATTTCGGGACGCCGACCACCAATTTAGGGGCGATGACGTGCCCGCTGGCTGCCAACTTTACCGATTGGGCACGCTACGCCGTTCGCCCGGCAGCCAAGCAGTATCTGGGCGCTGAGGTCGTCCGCATCGAAACAATGGGCACGTTCAATTGCCGGAACATATATGGGATGCGTTCGGGCAAATTATCCGAACATGCCTTTGCCAACGCCGTCGATGTTTCAGCGTTCGTTTTGCGCGATGGCCGCCGCGTGTCCGTGCTCGCAGGGTGGAACGGATCCAGCGAAGAACGCGCTTTCCTGCGCCGCCTGCACCAGTCCGCCTGCAAACGGTTCGGCACTGTGCTTGGCCCCGATTATAACAGCGCACATGCAAACCATTTCCACTTGGACATGGCCCGATCGATGCGCAACGGCACGTCCTTTTGCCGATGAGGGGCTTTTGCCGATGAGGGGCTTTTGCCGATGAGGGGTGGCAGAACACCCACTTGCACCCTATATACAGGGTAATGACAGACACAAAAATAAACGATCGCCGCTTCTACAAAGCACAACAAGAAGCGGACTTTGCTGAACAGCAACTCTCCACCCCGCAAACACAAAGCAAGTCTTACCGGCTCGCATTTCAGGACACCGACTTCCTGTTGCGTGAGGATTTGCGCCCCGTCCGTTTTCAGCTGGAACTGCTCAAAACCGAAATGTTGCTGGACGAGGCCAACATCGGATCCATGTTGGTGATCTACGGCTCTGCGCGCATTCCAGAACCCGATGCTGCAGATGCCTTAATCACGGCTGCAACCGACGAGCGGTCGAAAATCATTGCCGAACGCATGAAGGAAAAGGCGCGTTTCTACGACGAATCCCGCCATCTTGCGCAGCTAGCGGGACAAGCCAATGTGACGGACGAAGAAGGTCGACGCCACTTCGTCGTATGTTCGGGCGGTGGCCCATCCATCATGGAAGCCGCCAACCGCGGCGCGCACGACGTTGGCGCGGAATCGGTTGGCCTCAATATCGTGCTGCCGCATGAACAGGCGCCAAATCTGTTTGTGACGCCGCGATTGAGTTTCCAGTTCCACTATTTCGCGTTGCGCAAAATGCACTTCTTGCTGCGCGCACGTGCCGTAGCGGTGTTCCCCGGTGGTTTTGGTACGTTCGACGAATTCTTTGAACTGCTCACGCTTGTCCAGACCGGCAAGATCAAGAAGATGCCGATCCTGCTCTTTGGTCGCGAATTTTGGAACCGTGTTGTGAATTTTGAGGAGCTTATGCTCGAGGGCGTCATCAGCCCACGTGATCTGGAACTCTTCCAGTTTGTAGAAACCGCAGAAGAAGCATGGAATGCTATCTGCGATTTCTACGAAGTCTCAAACTGACTTAAACTAATTACTTTGCAGCAGGTGCCGCGGCTGCGGGCGCTGCGGCATCAGCCGCTGGCGCAGCAGCTGCTTCACCGGTTGCTGCATCAGCCGCAGGTGCTGCAGCATCGGCTGCTGGTGGCGGTGGCAACGGCAGGTTTGAACCCTGCGCATTAAGATACGCGATCAAATTTGCGCGTTCTTCGGGGTTACCCAAGCCAGCGAAAGTCATCTTCGTGCCGGGCGCATATTTCTTAGGGTTGGCAAGCCACTTGTCCATGCCTTCGAAGTCCCAGTTGCCGGGAACGCTTTTCAGTGCATCCGAATAGGAAAAGCCTGCAACATGGCCGTGCGGTTTACCCAACGCGGCCCACAGATTTGGGCCAATGCCATTTGGTCCGCCTTGCGCAATGGTGTGGCAAGCTGCGCATTTTTTGAAAACCGCTTCGCCCTTTGCAACATCGGCAGTAGCAAGCAATGTCGCAATCGGCACAGCTGCGGCACCACCGGCTTCGCCGCCAGCTTCCGCTGCAACTGCAAAACCTTCTTTTTCAGGCGCTTCACCGTGGAAGTACATGCCCGATACGATGCTTAGTCCGAGCGCGACGATGCCGCCTGCCAAAACCCAGCCTGCAATTGTGTTACTACGATCATCCATTGGTTATCAGCCCTGAAATGCGGTTTTAAGCCGGCGTCGGTCTGACGGCCGGATTCTCAAGCCCCTCTAATAGTGTCAGTAAGGCCGTGCAAGTGTCCAATTCCAGACTTGCCGGATAAGTTTGGCTATCCTATCGCGATGGCCATATGAACAGTTACCCCGCACCTGCACTCGCTCTTGTCAGAACCATGACTTTAGCTGCCAATGAACAGCCTGCGAAAGCGATTGCCTTTCAAGGTGCGCCCGGCGCAAATTCCCATCTTGCCGCATTGGAATTTGATGCAGATTGCTTGCCCCTGCCCTGTTTCTCGTTCGAAGATGCCATTGACGCCGTCAAAGACGGGTCTGCGGCCAGGGCGATTATTCCGATTGAGAATTCACTGCACGGCCGCGTGGCGGACATCCATTTTCTTCTGCCCGAATCCGGCCTCAGCATCATCGCCGAACATTTCATGCCGATCCGCCACTGCCTGATGGCGAAATCCGCCGATGCGGAATTGAAAACAGCGATGAGCCACCCACAGGCGCTTGGCCAATGCCGCCATTATCTGCGTTCGCACGGCATCATTCCCGTCGCTTATGCAGACACGGCCGCTGCGGCGGCTTTTGTTGCGGCCAATGATGACGCGTCGGCCGCCGCCATTGCGCCGCCAATCGCCGCTGAGTTATATGGCCTTGTCCCGATCAACGACGGTGTTCAGGATGATGCGAGCAACACGACGCGGTTTGTCGTGTTATCACGTGAACCCGTCAGCAACACCGGGGTAACTGGCACGTTGATGACAACGCTCATCTTTGAAGTGAAGAACGTCCCTGCAGCGTTATACAAGGCGATGGGGGGCTTTGCGACCAATGGCGTCAATATGACGAAGCTCGAAAGCTATCAAAACGGCGCAAGCTTTGCCGCGACAGAATTTTTCGCGGATATCGAAGGCGCGCCGGGTGACCCAGCCGTTGACCGCGCGCTGGATGAGCTGCGCTTTCATTGCAACTCGGTCCGCCTGCTCGGTACATATGTGCAAACCCGCAATCGCGGCTGAACGGGCCTAAACGCCTAGCCCTTGGTCGCAGCGACTGCAATTTCACTTCGCTGACGCTGATTGAAACTCTGTTCTTGCCAAGATGATGCCGTTTGCGTGCAACCGGAACCCGAAACTGTTCTCGCGCGTTAGCTTAGCTCAATCAAAAGGAGTTACGCATGGCCGACCTATCGCAGATCAAAGAACATGCCGAAGTTATCGGGGCCGATGGCGTCCATGTTGGCACCGTTGACGCCATTGATGGCAACCGCATCAAGCTTACCAAGAAGGACTCAGGCCAGGGCAGCCATAAAGGGCACCATCATTATATTGACGGCGGACTGGTCGCCATGGTTGACGACGGAACTGTCCGGCTGTCGGCAAATGCGGACGTCGCTCTGATGTTCGAAGAAGAGGAAGACGAAGGCTAAGCCTTAAACTTCGCACCTATCAGTGCGCGGCGCCCCAGCTTGGCCCTGTCCCGATTTCGATACCGAGTGGGACGGTAAGCTTCACCAAAGGTTCTGCGGCACCGGCCATAATCGCCCGGATGACGTCGCTTGCCGCGGCGACATCCGCCTCTGGCAGTTCGAACACGAGTTCATCATGCACCTGAAGCAGCATCTTCACATGGCCTAAGCCAGCGGCTTTCAACGCCGGCCCCATTTGCACCATCGCGCGCTTGATGATGTCAGCACTTGTTCCCTGAATCGGCGCGTTGATGGCAGCGCGTTCACTGCCCTGCCGTTCTGCCTGATTGGGCGACGATATGCGCGGAAACCATGTTTTCCGGCCGAACAATGTCGTCGAATGCCCGCATTCGCGGACCGTGGCCATTGTTTCCTGAATATAATTCGAAATGCCCGGGAAGCGTTGGAAGTAGGCGTCGATAAGCGCCTGCGCTTCGTCAGGGGTCGATTCCAAACGCTTCGAAAGTCCCCATCGGGAAATGCCATATAGAATGGAAAAGTTGATGGTCTTGGCGCGGCCACGCGTGTCGCGGTTTACTTCGCCGAACAGTTCCAATGCGGTGCGCGCATGAATGTCTTCGCCCTTTTCAAAGGCATCACGCAAGGGTTCCACATCCGCAAAATGCGCCGCGAGCCGCAGCTCGATTTGGCTATAGTCGGCAGACAGGATCACATTGCCGGGTTCGGCGACAAAAGCGTCCCGGATCTGGCGACCCGTTTCGGTACGAATGGGAATATTCTGCAAGTTCGGATCGGTCGATGACAGCCGCCCCGTTTGCGCGCCAACCAGGCTATAGCTTGTGTGCACACGGCCTGTTTTGGGATCAATCTGCTGTTGCAGGCTGTCGGTATAGGTTGATTTCAGTTTCGCCAATTGCCGCCAATCCAGAACCTTACGCGCAATGTCGATGCCCTGCCCCGCCAGATCCTCCAGCACGGTCACATCAGTCGAATATTGCCCCGACTTGCCTTTTTTACCGCCCTTATAGCCCATTTTCCCAAACAGGATTTCGCCCAACTGCTGTGGGCTGCCGATCGTAAACGGCTGTCCGGCAAGGCCGTGAATTTCCTTCTCAAGCAGTTCCATTTGCGCGGCGAATTCAGACGACAATCGCGCCAGCACGGCTCGGTCGACTTTAATGCCTAAGCATTCCATTTGCGACAGG
>CAZCXQ010000063.1:0-9888 GCA_964502655.1 uncultured Sphingorhabdus sp. | reverse complement strand
AACAGTTTGCTTTGGAAAAAGTACTCGTCGACGAACTGCTCGGCTTTGGTCCGCTTGAAGAATTACTCAGCGATCCGGATATTACGGATATCATGGTCAATGGGCCATTGCAGACCTATATCGAAAAAAACGGTAAGCTTCAGATTGCGCCGATCCAGTTTCGTGACGAAGAGCATCTGTTCCAGATCGCGCAGCGCATCGTGAACCAAGTCGGTCGCCGCGTTGACCAAACGACGCCTTTGGCCGATGCCCGATTGAAAGACGGTAGCCGCGTGAACGTTATTGTTCCCCCGCTGTCCCTGCGCGGCACCGCTATCTCAATTCGTAAATTTTCCGAAAAACCCATCACAATCGACATGTTGAAGGGCTATGGTTCGATGAGCGAACCTATGGCAACGGCATTGAAGATTGCGGGCGCGAGCCGGATGAATATCGTCATTTCAGGCGGTACGGGTTCAGGTAAAACGACGATGCTGAACGCATTGTCGAAAATGATTGACCCCGGCGAGCGCGTTTTGACGATTGAAGATGCCGCCGAACTTCGTCTTCAACAGCCGCACTGGCTCCCGCTTGAAACGCGCCCTCCGAACTTGGAAGGCGATGGCGCGATCACCATCGGTGACCTTGTGAAGAACGCACTGCGTATGCGTCCTGACCGGATCATCTTGGGCGAAATTCGTGGCGCGGAGTGTTTCGACCTCCTCGCCGCAATGAACACCGGTCATGATGGATCCATGTGCACGCTCCACGCCAACAACCCGCGTGAGTGCTTGGGTCGTATGGAAAATATGATCATGATGGGTGACATCAAAATACCCAAGGAAGCCATTTCGCGGCAGATCGCGGAATCGGTCGACCTTATCGTTCAGGTGAAGCGTCTGCGTGATGGTTCACGTCGCACCACCCAGATTACCGAGGTAATCGGGATGGAAGGCGACGTCATCGTAACGCAGGATCTGTTCAAATTTGAATATCGCGATGAAGATGCCGACGGAAAAATCCATGGCGAGTGGGTCGCTGGAGGCGTTCGTCCATATACGCTGGAAAAGGCGCGGCAGTTCGGATTTGACCAGCCATTCCTTGAGGCGTGCCTCGGCTAGGGTCAGGACCTAAAGCCCTTTAATCGCCAACGCTGCTGCCAATACAGTAATCAGCACAGAAAATACTGTAATTCCGGTCCAGGGCATTATACCGACTTGGTCAAGTTTTATGCGTTTATGGCGCCGCTGGTCCGCAATACTGCTAATCACCACCAGCAATGCCGACGCTGCGGACAAACCTGCCCAAAAATGGTCTTGCCAATTCGCCAAGGTAAAGCTGCTCATTCCAAAATGCTCGCGGTCGTTCTATTCATAAAATCTGGGCTCGGCGATTACCCGGCGGTTTTTATGCACGGGAATTTGCTGCCGAACTTCCGCGATCTTATCGAGATTCAAATCAACAAAAGCGAGCCCAGGCGTACTTCCCATATCAAGGATAACCTCTCCCCAAGGATCAACGACAAGTGAATGGCCGTACGTCTCACGACCATCTTCATGCACCCCACATTGTGCCGCAGCGATAACGAAACATTCGCTTTCAATCGCCCGTGCACGCAGCAATGTGTGCCAGTGCGCCGCTCCGGTCGGCACAGTAAAGGCCGACGGCAGTGTGATGATATCGACGCCCGCTTTTGCATAAGCGCTGAACAAGTCTGGAAAACGCATATCGTAGCAAACCGCTAACCCCATTCGTCCCAATGGCGTGCCCACGATCACGGGATTTTCCCCTCCGACATAAGCCGAAGACTCGCGCCAACTTTCGCCAGATTTCAAATCGACATCAAACAAATGGATTTTGTCATACCGCGCGATAATTTCGCCAGTAGCAGAAATGACGATGCTACGGTTAGCTAACTGCGCGCCACTTTCATGCCGCACGGGAACGGATCCCACATGCACCCATATCTTTTTACGCGATGCGACGTCAGCGATTCGGCCAATCGATTCGGTCTGCGCCTCAGTCGATATGTGCAAACGCGCTTCATCTCGCCGCCTGTTTACAATTGTTGACATTTCAGGAGCAAAATACATTGCCGCTCCTTCATCCGCCGCCGCTTCGATAGCGCCGATCATGTCGGATACGTTCGTCGCTGGTAAAACACAGCTCGTCATCTGGTGGATCGCTATGCGCAAGGGATACCGCCATTATCGTAAACAAATGTAACATTGCATGGAAGAAACATAACCATAGTAATGGGTTCGCAGTATTGTTGGAAAAATGCAACAGTCCGAAAAATAGAGACAAATCAGAGAATGCCACAATTCAAAGCTTGAAAATTCAACTAGATTGTGTAGATGTCCGACCGGAGTGCAATGCACTTCACAAAAAAGGAGCACAATAATGCGTTTCGGTAAGTTATCTCTCGCTGCTATCGCGGCCGCTTCGCTCGTAAGCGCGCCTGTAATGGCACAATCACTTTCGCCTGCTGCAAAGGCAGTTGGCGCTTCCAAGGTAAAGCGCGTTGGCGCGAACACTAAGGAAGAAAACAAGCTCGGTGGCGGAAGCGGCGTTATCGTTGCTGTTCTGGCTGCTGTTGCTGTCATCGGCGGTATCGTTATCGCAGCTGGCAACGACGACAACGCGCCAACCAGCCCCTGATTTCTTCAGGACATAAATTTCGAAAAAAGGCGGCTTTCGGGTCGCCTTTTTTTTGATTCCAAACGTTAACCAGAACGAACTCAGCCCGATAGGGCAATGACAATAACGGGAATGCTATCATGGCACAAAAGCTCAACGTTTTGGTAACTGGTGGCGCCGGATATATTGGCAGCCACGCCGTGCTCGCTTTGATTTATGCCGGTCATCGCCCTATTGTTATCGATAATCTTGTCACGGGTTTCCGTTGGGCGGTGGCTGAAGAGGCCGGATTCTATTATGGTGACATCAGCGATTCAGATTTGGTCGAAAGCATCATTCGCGATGAGCGTATAGACGCGATCATGCACTTTGCGGGATCGGTAGTTGTGCCGGAATCTGTTGAGAACCCGCTCAAATATTACAATAACAACACTGCCAAAAGCCGCAGTTTGATTGAGACGGCCGTTTCATCCGGCGTCAAACACATGATTTTTTCGTCGACCGCGGCGACATATGGCATTCCTGAAACCAGCCCGGTGCGCGAAGATATGGCGACACAGCCCATCAATCCGTATGGAACGTCGAAATTGATGACTGAAATGATGTTGCGTGATGTCGCGGCGGCGCATGATTTCAACTATTGCGCGCTGCGGTACTTCAATGTCGCCGGTGCCGATCCGCTCGCGCGCACGGGTCAGTCCACTGTTGGCGCAACACATTTGCTGAAAATCGCGGTTGAGGCTGCCCTCGGTAAGCGGGAAAGCGTGAGCGTTTTCGGCACTGACTATGCGACCGAAGACGGGACGGGCGTCCGCGATTACATCCATGTCAGCGATCTCGCTGCGGCGCACGTCATCGCGCTTGAGGCACTTATCGCGGACCCCGCGCGCAGCCACACGCTCAATTGCGGATATGGCCATGGCTATTCGGTGATGCAGGTCCTTGATGCTGTCGACCGCGTGACCAACAAGAAATTAGACCGCAAAATGGAAGGTCGACGCGCCGGAGATCCTGACTCGCTAATTTCTGACAACAGCGCGATCAAGGATCGCTTTGGTTGGGAACCGCGCTATGACGATCTGGACCAAATCGTCCAGCACGCGCTCGCATGGGAACGCCGCCTGACAGATATTCAAAGCGCCTAAGCCCTCTCTTGCGCTTTGGCGTCAATCGACCCATATCCAAAATATGGAAAATCACTCTCACGGAAATCCGTCCACTTGGTACGGCACCACCATATTGTCTGTGCGCAAAAACGGCAAAGTCGTCATCGCGGGTGATGGCCAAGTCTCGATGGGCCAAACGGTCATGAAGCCCAATGCCAAAAAGGTCCGTCAGTTGCATGACGGATCCGTCATTGGTGGCTTTGCCGGCGCTACCGCCGATGCGTTCACACTGTTCGAGCGGCTTGAGCGCAAGCTGGAGCAACATCGCGGGCAATTGATGCGCGCTGCGGTCGAATTGGCCAAAGATTGGCGCACCGATAAATATCTGCGCAATTTGGAAGCGATGATGATTGTCGCTGACAAAGACGTGACATTGATCCTGACTGGCAATGGCGATGTGCTTGAACCCAATGATGGCATCGCAGCGATTGGGTCTGGTGGTAATTACGCCTTGTCAGCGGCACGGGCGCTTGCGGATTATGAGGGAGACGCCGATAAAATGGCCCGTCATGCCATGAAAATCGCCGCTGAAATCTGCGTGTACACCAACGATCAACTGACCGTTGAGACGTTGGACAGCGCCGCGTAAACTGCGCGTCACTTGAACGGCACCAGCAACTTCCCATTTAGGCAGTAATGAAAAACGCTCTGACACCTAAAGCCATTGTGGCTGCTCTCGACGAACATATTATTGGCCAGGCCGACGCGAAACGTGCGGTCGCTGTGGCGCTGCGCAATCGCTGGCGCCGCCAGCGCCTCGGCGCGGATTTACGCGATGAAGTGACGCCAAAAAACATCCTGATGATTGGCCCCACGGGCTGCGGCAAGACCGAGATATCGCGCCGCCTCGCCAAGCTTGCGGATGCGCCGTTTATCAAGGTCGAAGCGACCAAGTTCACCGAAGTTGGCTATGTCGGTCGGGACGTTGAGCAGATCGCCCGTGACCTGGCTGAAGAGGCTGTGCGTCTTGAGAAAGAACGCCGCCGCGAACATGTGCGTGAGGCCGCCGAAGCCGCAGCGATGGAACGAATATTGAAGCCATTGGCGGGTGATACCGCGAGCGAAGCCACGCGCGAAGCATTTCGCCAGCGCATTCGTGATCGCCACATGGACGATGTCGAAATCGAGATTGAAGTGTCGGACAGCCCGACCACGCCGATGGAAATTCCCGGCATGGGCGGCAATGTCAGCATGATCAACCTTGGCGAGATGATGGGCAAAGCCTTTGGCAAAGACAATCTGAAACGCCGCAAAATGAAGGTCCCCGACGCTTGGACCAAGCTGGTCGAGGAAGAATCCGAAAAGCGCCTTGATCAAGACGACGTCAACCGCGCAGCTTTGGCCGATGCGGAAGCCAATGGTATCGTCTTCCTCGACGAGATAGACAAGATCGCCGTGTCGGACGTGCGCGGCGGATCCGTTAGCCGTGAAGGCGTACAGCGCGACCTGCTGCCGCTGATCGAAGGCACGACCGTAGCCACAAAATATGGCCCCATGAAAACCGACCATGTGCTGTTCATCGCATCAGGTGCATTCCACATTTCAAAGCCAAGCGACATGCTGCCTGAATTGCAGGGTCGCTTGCCCATCCGCGTCGAACTGCGCGCATTGGAGCATGCCGATTTCGTCCGTATCCTCTCCGAAACCCGCGCCAATTTGCCGCAGCAATATACGGCGTTACTGGCAACTGAAGAGGTCACGCTCGAATTTAGCGACGATGCGATTGATGCCATCGCGCGCATTGCGGTGGACGTGAATTCAACCGTTGAGAATATCGGCGCACGGCGGCTGCAAACGGTTATGGAAAAGCTGTTGGAAGATATCAGCTTCGATGCCGAAGACCGCACAGGTGACGTAATACTGATCGACGCGGACTATGTGCACAAGCAGCTATCGGGTATCGCAAAAGACACCGACTTGTCGAAATATGTGCTTTGACGCTCTCTGCCTAAGCGGATTGTAAGGACAAAAGCAGCGTCAGCGCGAGCTTGCAGCGTCTGCATTCGCGGGCTGAGGTGCAACCACAAGCTTCCACGCCTTGTTCTTGACGAAATAGCGCTTTGCCAGTGCTTGTAATATCTCAGGCGTCACGCTGTTATAATCACTGTACAGCGTCCCCAGTGCCGCGAAGCGTTCAGGATCATATGTTGATCCCTTGAGCTGGTTGAGCCAAAATGTGTTGCCTGACGCCGCGCGCTCAATGGCTTGCTTTGTCGGCTCAACCGCACGCTGCAGTTCATCGGCGCTTACCGGATGAGCGATTAAATCCGCGGCAACCGAATCCGCGAATGCAAAAAAACGGTCCACGTCGGTTGGTTTGACCTGCGTATAGGCCATCAAATATCCACCGCTGCTGAAATCGACGGGCCAATTGGCCGCCATGTCGGGACTGTAGCTCGCGGCCTGCTCCGCACGGAATTTCTCAAACAACCGGTCACGGAAAATCGCGGCTAATGTTTCCAGCTGCCGTCCTTCGCTGATGCCAGCAATTCCGCCGCCAGTGGGCCATGCGATCACAGCTGCGGCCTGATCACCCGCGCCGCGATGCGTCAGGCGTATGGGGGTCGCGGTCGGCGCTGGGAAACGGACGTCGCGCGCCGCTGCCGCGACGGGCATAGGCACGCGCGGCGACAAAGCACCAAAGCTTTTTTCCAACGCAGCAACAGCCGCTGCCTTGTCAAAGTCCCCAAAGAGAAGAACCTCAATGGGTCCCTGCGCCAGCAATGGTTGCCAATATGCTTCGAACTTTGCGGCATCGACTTTCGCAACATCCGCCGGTGCCGCAGCTTTCCAGCGTGGGTCATTGTTGCGCAGCAAATATTCCAAATCACGCTGTAACACCGATGTCGCCGACATTTCAAAACTCGCATAACCCGACGTCGCGAGCGCCTTTGCGCGCTCAACGGGCGCCGGGTCCCAACCGGGATGCTCAAGCTTCGTGGCAATCAACGTCAACTGATCCGCAAGGTCGTCAGGCCGCGTATTTGCGCCAAACTGGAATGCATCATCATCAATGGAGAAGCTGAGTTCAATGCGCCGACCATTGACCATCTGGTCAATTTCCGTGCGCTTGAGTTTGCCAATGCCATTTTCCGGCAAGACGATCGGCCCTGCCCACAGCAAGCTGCCATTGTCAGGCGTAACGGCTTGGTAACCGCGACCAAAACGGACGAGCACGCGAATCTGGCCGCTTTCTGCCTTGTTCGGGTAGAGCAATGCCCGCACGCCATTCGACAGTTCAAGCCGGCTCATCTGCAACTGCGAAATTGTCTGTTCGCTCACCAACTTGCCGGGCGCACCAAGCTTGGGCAACGCCGCAAAGCCAACTGCATTTTCGGATAAACGCGCAGTTGTATTCGCCGACACGGCTGCATTTAAGGCGGCAAGCGCACGATTGTCTGCGTCAGCGATCGGCGCGGGTGACGACAGCATCAACCGTGTCGCATCGGCCATGAAAAGCTTCTGTGTCGACGCCAGCAGCCGCTGCGGCGTGAATTTGTCCTTCATGCCTTCATAAACCTGAACGACCGTTTTAGGCGCAGCCACCGTTTCCCGAATATCCACGGCATTGACGATATCGTCCGCTTGCTTCGCGGCGGCTTCAAACGGATAGCTGTCGAGCATTGTCCGCAAGGCGTTCCCGAAAAGCGTTTTCTCACGTTCAATATCCGCAACCGATGGTGGCGTGGCAACGGCGTCGGCGATAACTGCACGGACATCCCGCGTTGCCGCTTCCCATTTGTCGCCAACGGGGGTGATCGACACCAAAGTCGCGTCCGCGGTGCGCGAAATATCTTCCTGCGCGATTTCCGCGAACAGATAATTGCCGCCACTGCGCGCCTGCACCTCAAGCCTGCGGTTGATGATCTGAAGCGCAAGGGCGTCAATCAACAACTGCTCATTATACGCAATCGTATCGTTAACTTTCCGCCAAGGGCGTAAGTAAGCAATGCTGACGGTGGTGGGCAATGTTGGTTCAATCAGTACGCGTGTCGGCGTACCTTGGGGTGTTGGGTCGCCAAAGGCAGGCTCAGGCGCGCGGGCGCCCTTCCCTTTCCAGTCGTTGAAATATTTCTGCACCAGATTGGCGAGCTGCGCGGGTTCCATATCGCCAGCCATGACGACAACTGCATTTTCGGGCCGATACCAACGGTCATGAAATGCGCTCAAACGTAAGGCGTCGGACGCCTGCAATGTTTCAGGCGTGCCGATCGTTGACCGGTTTGCCAGCCGCTGCCCCTGAAATGCGTGCTGACGCAGGGCATCGCTGTAGACCATTTGCGCACCGCTATTTTCGCGCAGCTCCGCAAGGACAATGGCGCGTTCGGCATATAAGGCACTGGGCGAGATACGCGGATTGCGGATCATGCCCGAAATGATTTTGACCGACTCGTCCAGCTTTTCGGGTGTCGCATTGGGCAGGTCGAGCTTGTAGACCGTCTGCGTCGGCGTCGTCTGCGCATTGCTGTCGCTGCCAAAGGTGACGCCGAACCTTTGCCAAATGCGCTTGGCCTCGCCATCCGGCACAAAGGTTGACCCACGGAAGGACAAATGTTCGATCAGATGGGCAAAGCCTTGCTCGTCATTATTTTCATGCAGCGCGCCTGCATCAATGCGCACGCGAATGGACACCTGCCCCGCGGGCACATCATTTTTCTTCACCGCATAGCGCAGCCCATTGGGCAGCACACCAAAGGTCCAGCTGTCGTCAACAGGTACGTCGCTGCCTTCGTACAGCCACGGAACTTTGGTCGCCTTTGCCGCGACGGTTGCAGCAGGCGCAACATTTTGTGCGTATGTGGCGGTGGAAAGCAGCAGGGCTGCTAAAGCGAGCGATTGAGTGAATTTGCGCATTACAATCCCCATAACGGAACGAAGGCTTGACTGCACATGAACGTCCGAAAAAAAGCGGCTACTTCGTGTCCATCACGGTCTCGTCATCCTGAACTTGTTTCAGGATAACATGCCACCGTTGTTTGTTATCCCGAAACAAGTTCGGGATGACGAAATATTTTTCCCGGCATGGTGACTAAATTCCACCGTCGACGGTATCATAGCCTAAACCGTGCAAACCAAGTTTCAGCGCTTCGATGCATTCCGCAAGCTTATGCGCATCGGTTGTGCGGACAACGAAGTTCGCCCCGACCTTGCCTTCGCGGAAAAACGGGTAGCTGCCGATCTGACAACCTTCATGCTGCTTTTCGGTGTCGCCCAACAATTTGGCAACTTCGCTTTCGGCCACCCAGCAACCGATTTGTTGTGACAACAAGGGCGCACCACCCTCCAAACTACCGGTCAGGGCATCCAACATTCCGGCGGTGATATGCGGCACGCCAGCCATGATGAAGATGTTGCCATGGCGAATGCCGGGCGCGCCCGACATCTTATTGGGGATAAGATCCGCGCCATCGGGCACGCGCGCCATGCGCAGGCGTCCGGGGTTAATGCCGCCACGTGTTTCATAATAGGCATGCAGGACGGCACTTGCCTCTGGATGAATAACAACATCGACGCCGAGCGCGGCTGCGATCGCGTCAACCGTAATGTCATCATGCGTTGGGCCAATGCCGCCGGTGGTGAACAGATAGTCATTGCGTGCCCGCAAGATGTTCACCGCCTCTATAATGGCATCCATATCA
Organism: uncultured Sphingorhabdus sp.; assembly: GCA_964502655.1. Classification (GTDB taxonomy): domain Bacteria; phylum Pseudomonadota; class Alphaproteobacteria; order Sphingomonadales; family Sphingomonadaceae; genus Sphingorhabdus_B. Next base: position 464 of record CAZCXQ010000063.1, on the reverse strand, counting down.
TCGGCCACCACGCGCACTTCGCGCAAACGAATGCCCTGAATATTGAGCCAAAGCGCAATCTGCGCGACATTTTTGTCCTGTGTTCGGCCAGAGAGGATCTCGTCGCCGATGATTACAAGCGCTGCGGTATATATGCGGGAATCTGTCATAAGGACGCGATAGCATAATTCACCCCCTCGCAAAGTGTGGATTATTGCCTTATATCGCTCGCATGGAACAATATGTAAGCGTTACGCCCGAAGAGGCGATGCAGGCCCGCGATGGGGTCATCAAATTGCACGGAGCCGAAGGCTTTGAGGGCATGCGCAAGGCCGGCCGTCTTGCCGCCGAAATACTCGATGCATTGGTGCCGCATGTCGTGCCGGGGGTCAGCACCGAGGAACTCGATGATATCGTCCGTGAAATGACGATGCGCGGTGGTGCGGTGCCCGCAACCTTGGGCTATCGCGGTTACACGCACAGCT
>CAZCXQ010000062.1:0-9934 GCA_964502655.1 uncultured Sphingorhabdus sp. | reverse complement strand
GATCGATGCGATCCAGCAACGGACCCGATATCTTTGCCTGATAATCGGCGGCGCAACGCGGTGCGCGGCTACAGGCCAAAGCGGCATCGCCCAAATGCCCGCAGCGGCACGGGTTCATGGCGGCAACCAGCTGCACATTGGCGGGGAATGTCACATGGCTGTTCGCGCGCGCAATGCTGACCTCGCGGGTTTCCAACGGTTGCCGCAAGCTATCGAGCACAGCGCGCTGAAATTCGGGCAGTTCATCCAGAAACAGCACGCCCAGATGCGCAAGGCTCACTTCGCCCGGCCGAATGCGCAGGCCGCCACCGACCAACGCCGGCATGGACGCGCTGTGGTGCGGCGCGCGGAATGGCCGTGTGCGCATCAACCGCCCGCCCTCCAACGTCCCGGCCACCGATGCAATCATCGACACTTCCAACGCTTCGGCGGGCGTCAGTTCGGGCAATATACCGGGCATACACGACGCCAGCAGCGACTTGCCCGCACCCGGCGGACCCACCATGCACAGATTGTGACCGCCCGCAGCCGCGATCTCAAGCGCGCGCTTGGCCGTTTCCTGCCCCTTCACCATTTTCATGTCGGGGCCAGCTTTGCGCGGTTCGGCGATGCCGGGTTCGGGGCTCCGCAGCAGCGATTGCCCCTTCAAATGATTCAGCAGCCCAAGCAAATCCGGCGCAGCGATCACTTCAATCTCACCAGCCCACGCGGCCTCGGACCCCTGCACCGCCGGACATATCAACCCCATGCCGCGTGATGATGCGTGCAGCGCCGCCAACAGCACGCCCGGTGATGCCGCAACGCGGCCATCCAGCCCAAGTTCCCCCACCACGACATATTGGGCCAGCGTCTCTGCATCGACCAGCCCCATTGCACCCAATAAGGCGAGCGCGATGGGCAAGTCATAATGCGACCCTTCCTTGGGCAAGTCCGCAGGCGACAGGTTGATCGTGATCCGTTTGGGGGGCAGCGCAAGTCCCAGCGCGGAAATCGCGGCGCGCACACGCTCGCGGCTTTCGGCCACGGCCTTGTCCGGCAATCCCACAACCGCGAAGCTCACTACGCCGGGTGCTATCTGACATTGTACCTCGACACTGCGCGCTTCGAGCCCGAGATAGGCAACCGTCGAGACTATCGACACCATATTGATACCCCACATGACGCCGTAAGGACCCCCGCTGCGCTGGGATGTAAGAACAGCGGAGGTCCAGTCGACCGGTCCAGCGATCGACCACCGTCTGATGCAGGAAAAATCCTGCTGAGGGCAACCGCTGCCGGTTCGTATACGAAGCGTTGGCATATCATATTCGTGCCGGAACCATCTTCGTCCGGCACGGTTACACCGCGCGAACTTTATGGCTGGATTGATAGATAGCGCCCGATTGCTATGCTTTTACATGACCCCGAGTCGCCCCATTCTCTGCGCTGTACGTCAGCGCGCAACTGGAGCACATAAATGAACGCCATAACAACGCCACGCTGGCTGACTTGGGTCAGCATCCTCTTTCTGCTCTGGAACCTCATGGGCGTCGGCGCCTTTGTCAGCCAGTGGACGATGTCAGCCGCCGACATCGCCGCGCTGCCGCAGATTGAGCGTGATTTATGGGTATCGATGCCGGGTTGGGCGTGGGCGGCTTATGCCATTGGCGTTGGCGTCGGAACGCTTGGCGCAATCGGCCTGATCATGCGCAAATCTTGGGCCCCGCTGGCTTTTTCATTCAGCCTGATCGCGATCATCATCCAGTTTAGTTACCCGTTCTTGATCGCCGGGGGCGCACAAACCAACATCTCCATCCTCGCCTTCCCGATCTTCATCATCGTGATGGCGGTGGTGCAGTGGCAACTGTCACGGCACTGGCAACGCAAAGGCTGGCTGGCCTGAATTTTTCCCAAGAAGGAAAAGCTAATGACCAAAAACACCATATGCATCTGGTATGACAGGGACGCCGAAGAGGCCGCCAATTTCTACGCGGCAACCTTTCCCGACAGCCATGTTGGCGCGGTCCATCGCGCCCCAAGCGATTCCCCGGGCGGGAAAGCGGGCGATGTGATGGTTGTTGAATTTACGGTCTGTGGCATTCCCTGCATCGGCCTCAATGGCGGCCCCATATTTCCGCATAGTGAGGCATTTTCATTCCAAATCGCAACGGAAGATCAGGCAGAGACCGACCGTTATTGGGACGCAATCGTCGGCAACCATGGCGCGGAAAGTCAGTGCGGTTGGTGCAAGGATAAATGGGGCGTCAACTGGCAGATCACGCCGCGCATCCTGACGGATGCTATTGCACAGGGCGGCGATGTCGCCAAACGCGCGTTCGATGCCATGGCGCAAATGGTAAAGATCGACGTCGCCGTCATCGAAGCCGCGATACGCGGGTGAGCCAGCCGCTTGGCCTATCCGATCGGGATCGAGCCGGCAGCGTTGCCACCCGTACAATGCGGATTGCACGTCAACAGAGGAAATTTGGGGGCACAGCAAAGGAGAAGAACGATGGCATATATTGACGGTTTTGTAATCGCCTGTCCGCAGGCGAACAAACAGAAGTTCATCGACCATGCGCGCACAGCAGATAGCGTGTTTATCGAAATGGGCGCATTGCGGGTGGTCGAATGTTGGGGTGACGATATTCCCGAGGGCACAACGACAGACTTCCGTATGGCGGTGAAGGCGGAGCCCGATGAGGCTGTGTTGTTCAGTTGGATCGAATGGCCCGACAAGGATACGCGCGACGCGGCAATGGCGAAGATGACCGAAATGATGAATGATCCATCAAAATGCGATCCCAGAATGGACCCGGCAAAGAACCCCATGCCATTTGACGGCAAGCGCCTGATATTTGGTGGGTTTACCCCGGTTGTTGATCTTTCGGAATAAGACCTGCCAAACGGTGTTTTGACCGCGGTATGTTAGAAATCTACCTGCTCATAATGTTTGGGCGGGGTGATGACTTCCATCCGTTCGGACAATAATGGGCGGAAGCTTGGGCGCGACTTGAACATCGCATACCAGGCCTTGGTCTGCTCATGCCCCGTCCAGTCGATCCCGCCGAGATAGTCCGCTACCGAAATTTGTGCGGCCGCGGCAAGATCCGCCATGCTCATCACTGCGCCGGACAGCCATGCACGGTGGTCAATAAGGTAATCGATATAATCGAGATGCCCGTTGGCCAGCTTCATGGCTTCACGCAATATTTTGGACTCGGGCGGCTGCCGGTCGATCAGGCGCTTTTTCATCCGTTCGTGCAGAAGCGGCTGCGTCACATCGCCATAAAATTGTTCGTCAAACCACGCGACCAGCCGGCGTGTTTCGGCGCGATATTGCGCCGTGCCCGTGATCATCGGATTAGTCGCGACGGTTTCATCAATATATTCGGAGATCGCGACCGAATCGACCAAGGTGATATTGCGTTCCGGGTCGCGCATCACCGGCGTGCGGCCAGCGGGGTTCATGTGCAGAAACTCGTCGCGCTGTTCCCACGGGTTTTCGCGCACGAGGCTGTACGGCACACCCTTTTCGCCCAAAAGGAGTCGTACCTTACGCGAAAAAGGGCACAGCGGATATTGATGGAGATGCCACATGCGTATCTGTTAGGACCGGTTAACCAAAATGTGAAGGGGTGCGCCATAAAAGCGCATATATTAGTTGGATTTAGAAACCTCGCCGGGCTCCCTTTTGGCTTCCTTCGCCATTTCCGCGTCAATCTTGGTCTCGGCAGCCTTCACCTTGCGTTCGGTTTCGGCATATTGGCTGTCAAAATCCTTCTGACAGCCAGCCAGTATGAGCAACAGAATGCACGAAACAAGACGCATCAATAATCCTTTTTATACCGCACATTGACGTTAGACGTCCCGCCGCTGCCGATCTGGCTAAGGATCGAAAGCGCGGGCGTCAGGCTGATTTCCAGCTGCGTTGCGGTATAGCCCCGCGCATCGGTGACGATTTCGACATAGACATCATTGGTAATATATTGGCCAAAAGCCACCGCCATTCCGCGCCCTGTGGTGTCATCCGCGCCCAATATGCGCAGCCGGTCCAATCCCGTTGCCGACTGCAGCACGCCAAGTGGATTAAGTCCGCCTGGTCCGCCACGCAAATTGTTCAGCGATCCTGCCAATTGCACCGCCTGAATTGCGGACAGTTCGCCAATCGAATTGCCAAACAATATGCGCGCCATAATCTCATCCTGCGGCAATGCAGGGGTCGAGCTGAAGCTGATGTCCGGATTTTGGCCCGTGCCCCTGATGTTCACGCGCACGGTCGTGCCGTCGACTTCACTGGCGGCGGCGACGCGAATCGACGGGTTGCTTGCGGGTCCGCCGTTGAAAGATATCCGGCCGCTTTCCAGTTCGAACGACCGTCCGGCAAAGCCCAATGTGCCGCGCACCAATTCCATATCGCCCGAAATCAGCGGCGCGTCGCTGGTGCCCGTGATCCGCAATTTGGCGCCCCATTCGGATTCAAGGCCCATGCCGCTGACATACAGCTCGTCGGGCGCTTCGAGCGTGATGTCGAGTTTCCAGTTGCTGGGCAGGCTAGAGATAGCATCGGCATCACCCGACACACGCGGACGGCGAATTGACTGTTTGCGGCGGATACCGGTGAGTGTTGCGACCTTCGCCGCGCCCTGTCGGATGATTTTGAAACGCGTTTCGGGCAGCCGCAACCTACCGCGGATCAGTGCAGCACCGTCCGGCGCATTTGATACGGTGATTTGTCCGGTTGCCGTTGTCGAGATCAGTTCGCTTCGGGCAACACGTGCGCGGTCGAGATCAAGGTTCAGCTGAACCGGAAAGCCTTTGGCCGAGCTGAGATTGACAACGCCCTTGCCATTGATCGTCCCGTCGCCGGCCTTTGCGCTCAGCTCAGTCACTTCCAACTGGTCGTTCGTAAACAAACCGCGGATGCGCAAATTGGTCAGCCGCGTGCCATAGGCATCATTTTCGTAAATTAGGTCATTGGCGCGGACAACGCCCGTCAATTGCGGTGTTTGAACACGGCCCGAAAAATCCGCCGCGACACCGATATTTCCGGACAGGCTCTGATCCGCCAAAGCCGCCAGCGAAAACAGCGTATCTGCTGGACCATTATAGCGCACGCCACCCGACAAGGGCGCGGCCAGCAATCGTTCGGTCCAACTGGCGGTACCGGGCGGTAGCGGTGTCAGGTCAATCTGGACGCGCCCCACAGCGGCACCACGGCGCCGGATAATCGCGCGCGCATTGCCGCCATCGGGCAATAATCGCCCGACCAAACTGATGTCGACAGCTTGCGAACGGGACCCCAGATTTGCACGGACAAAACGGCTAATTTCCAGCCGTGCATCCGCGCGCGGAAACGCAGCCAAGGATGCTTGCGCCCAATCGATGCTTCCGGTTGCCGTTCCATTCAGGCCAAGAACGGGAAAAAAGGGATTGAACGCCGCTATGTCGACCTTGTCCAACCGTGATTGGAACATAATCGTTTCGCCATAGCTACCCGCAAGCCGGATCGACCCTTGCGCGACGTTGATGGTGCTCGGCAAAATGTCGTAACTGCTGCGGCGCGGAATGACGCGGACGGGACCAGCGGTTGCGAAGTCGACGCTGTTCGCCCGGCCCTTGGCAGCGATGCGCCAAAGCTGCGGCGTGAATGTTGCATTGGCGGCAACGCGGAAGGGCACTTCGCTTCGGCCCTCCGCCAATATCTGCGCCGTCCCTGTCCCATCGCGATAGTTGATCTTTGCCCGCGCGGCGGCAATCGCAACGGCGTTCCATATCGCGTTTTCCATTTGAACATCCGCGACGATCTGCGGACTGTCATACAGAATGACATCGGCCTTAATGATACCCCGGCCGATGGCTAGTTTTTGCGCACCATTGAGTTCCGCATTCAACGCCACCGCGTCGACGACTGCGCGTTGGAAACTGCCTTGCGCCGAAAGCTCAATTGCACCGTCAAACCCTGCGCCTACGCCGGTTAGCGTCCCGACAAAGGGACCCGCGGCGGCTTGCCGGATGCGACCGGTAATGCCGATACCCGCAAAATTGCCCCGTAGGATATCAATCGTGAGCGGGCCATCACCCGAAAGCACATCGGCATCACCGCTTATCGGACCATAATCGGTCATGCCCGTCAGTGCGACCGCATATCCCCGCCGGCTTTGCGTGACGACGCCGACCACATTCGATAGTCCAACGCCAAAGCCCGGATTGCTGGCGGTGATGCGATATACCGGATCGTCAAAAGTCCCGGTCATGGCGACCGTCACGGGCCCATATTGGTTGGAATAGCCACGCCCGTTAAATATTACGCGGCCACCTTCGGTTGCGTACGTTCCCGTGCCGCTGTTCAGCCGGAATAGCGGCGATACGACGGTCGCACGGGTAATCTGCAATATGCCGTTGGTGCCGAAACGAACGCCGGCATTTATAAACATCTGCCCGCCCAAAAACTTTTGCGCACCCGCACTGAACAATCGCGTCGAACGTGCCTTTATGGTGCCAACCAGCGCATAGCCTTTGCCAAATGTGGTTTCGAGATCAACGTCGGCGACCAGGTTAAACAGCCCAACCGAGTTCACTTGGAAACCGTCGACTTTCCCGTCCAACGCGGCCGTGTAAAAACCCTTATCAATATCGCCGACCAGCAAGGCCGTGGCGTTGATGCGGTCTGACCTGATCTTCAGATTATCCGAAAGCAGCCGCCCCTTTGCGATCGCCAAATCGCCGTTCAGGCGGACGTTGGTCAGCAAGCCACCGGCAATCTGGTTGATGCCGGTGACGCGCCGTGCGCGGGCGGTAACGGGAATAAGGAAGCGGTCAGCCGCGCCTTGCGCATCACCGCTTAGCGTCACATCCTCAAAGGTCGTAAGATCGAACGCCAAACGCGTGGCTGTCGCGGAATAGGCCACAGTGGGTTCGGCAAATGCCCCGTTCAATAATACCTTTCCGCGCACATTTGTGCCGCTGACGTTCGACCCGATGATGCCCGGCCGAAGCAAGCGGATGTCGAGGGCAAGGTCGCGGAAGCCCGCTTCGCCCAAGTCGGCAACGCCATCTGCGCGCATCTCCATCGCCGCCGAGCGCAATGTCCCGCTGATTTTCGCGGTCCGTTCGGCAAAGCTTGCCGCCATGTCGATGTTCGCCACGGGGGATAATGCGCGCACCAACAGGCTATCCGCCATCAATTTGGCGGGCGCGGCGGTCCCCTTTGCGGTGAAGGTGCCTTCCCGCGCCGTCAGGGCAATGTCCGCAACTTGCTCCGCACCCATGTGCGCGGACAAAGCGCCGTCCCATTTGCGCCAGCTGCCCCGGCCAGCGAGGGTCATCGTCATGGGCACGCCACGCCCCATCAGCCCGGCAACAAGGCCCTTGGCCGGTGCGTCGAGTTTCAGGTCGATATCGAAACGATTGTCATCGGGCACGGCATCAAGTTTCAGGACGATGCGATCACCCCGCACGCTGCCCGCCGTCGCGGTGACGATTGCGCGGCGATCGGCAATCTGGACCTTGCCCGACAGTGAGGCGACCTGTTCCTCACCCGTAATGCCTTTGGCAAAGACAATGCGGTCAATGTGCAGCTGGCCAATGTTGATATCCAAATCGGGCAACAAAGGGTCGCCCCGGTCGGGCACCATGCGGAATGCTGGCATCCGCGCCACGTTGAGCGTTGGCGCGCGCAGCGATGTAATATTTACGCCGCTGGTGAAATACGACAGCGGGTTCCAATCAAGCCGGATTTCGGGCGCACGGGCAAAGCCGCCCTTGGGATCGCGGAACTGGACATCGCGCAGGATGGTGTCGCTGTAAATCGAACCCTCAATTTTCCCGATGCGGATATTGAGGCCATTTTCCATTTCGAACGCAGCAATCTGCCGCGCGACAAAATTCCGTCCGGATTGCGTATCCAGCCACACATAACCGCCGGCGATCACCAGCAACAGCAATGCCATGATTGCCCCGGCCCCGATGGCTATGCGCCGCCACAGCATCAAAATGCCTGTCCAATCGACACATAGACGCTGAAGCGCGATTCACCCAGTCGCCGGTTCACAGGCGTTGCGAGGTCCAAGCGGATCGGGCCGAAATTAGTGTAAAAGCGCCCGCCAATCCCGACGCCCATGCGCCAGTCGTTGAATTTCGGAATGCTCGATTCATATGTTTGGCCCGCATCGACAAAGCCGACAACGCCGTAATTGCCAAAACGATAGCGGCCTTCCAGCGAGAATTCGTTCATGCTGCGTCCGCCCACCGGATCGTTATTCGGATCTTTCGGGCCAAGCTGTTGATAGCCGAAGCCACGCACCGATCCGCCACCGCCGCCATAAAAACGCCGCGATGGGGCAAGGTTATCGCGTGCGATGCCGGATATCGTCCCCACCCGCGCGCGCGCCGCCACAACGATATTGTCTTTCACCGGATAATAATAAGACGCGTCAAGGATGGCCCGCGCATAAATTTGCTTGCCGGTCCCAAGCGAGGCCTCTGGCGACACGCGCACATTGACGCGATACCCTTTGGTCGGGTCCAATAGATTGTTCGACCGGTCCAAGCCCACCTGCCCGGGAATCGCCGCCACATAAAATATCTGCCGGTCGCGAAGCCCCCGTGCGAAATCGAACTGGTCTTCTGATGTCGCCAATAATTCAGCGCCGATCGACCATGTGAATTTCTTTTGCCAGATCGGCGTCGATACGAACGACATCGTCCCCGCCAGACGCCCGGTATAGGCTTCAAATGCGTCGTAATTGCTGTGCAGGGCAGACAGCGATATTTCGACATTGCGGTCGCGCCGACCGGCATTGGCGCGCGCGAAGGATAGGCTCGCGGCTTGTTCTTGTGTGCCCAGCACGCCCGCTGCGGTCAGCGATCCTTCCGGGGGAAACAGGTTGCGGTGTGTCCAGCGTGCTTCGACACGCAAGCCCTGTCCTGTGCCATAGCCTGCGCTGCCCGCAATGGTCCGCGGCGGTGCGGCTTCCTGCCGGACAAGCAAGTCGGCATAAGGCGTTCCATCTGGCGCGCTGCCCTCGCCCGGGACAGCTTCGACAGATACCGTCGACAGCAAGCCCGTGGCGATGAGCGCGGCGCGCAAATCGTCAACCTTCCGGCTGTCATAAAGATCGCCGGTCTTGAAGCGCCGCAATATCGCGACATGGTCGGCGTCAAAAGCCGGTGTGCCTTCGATCCGCAATTGCCCGAAATAGCTGCGTGCGCCCGTGTCTACAGGCAAAGTATAATCGCCAATGCCGTTGTCGCCATCCAGCAATATGTCCCGCTCGCCCACCTTTGCGAAAGGATAGCCATTTTCGGGTAACTTGACGGAAATATTCGCTTCGGCAGCCAAGATGATGTCCGCGACAATCGGATCACCGCTTTTGGGAACAAAGTTGCTGCTGATAAGATCCGCCGGCTGAACAGCAGGCGCGGCAAAGGCGATTTGCCCGAGATAATAACGCCGTCCGGGCACAACGGTCAGGACGACGTTCAACGGTCCGCCTTCCTCAGTAGATGGCTGAACCGCGACACGCACATCAGCGTCGAAAAAGCCTTGGCCTTGGAGAATGTCCAACAGCAACTGACGGTCAGCACGTGCACGTTGGCTGATTTCTGCGCGGTTTTCTGCACTACCGTCACCGTCGTTGAGCGCCGACAGGCTATCAAACCGTTCGCGCACATCGCGCCAGGTGGCGGCTTCCACGGCGACTCCGTCGGCGTCTTTGGCAATATCAGTTGTCTTTGTGGCATCGAGCCCATCGACGCGCAGTACATAGCGCAACGCGCGCGCCTCTCGTTCCGCAGCCTGCGTTGGTTCAGGCGGTGGTTCAGCATCAAAGCGATCTATTGGTGGAAGCGGGTCGTCCAGCAACGGGTCCGTGACCGGTGGGTCAGGCAGGATTTCCACAGCATCGCCATCCTGCACGGCTGCGATAGCGGGATCGGCGGCGGTTTGTGCGGC
>CAZCXQ010000061.1:0-10068 GCA_964502655.1 uncultured Sphingorhabdus sp. | reverse complement strand
ATCACGCGTCTTGGTGGCGAACACATCCTCCAGCATTTCATGCTGCTTCGCGAATGCGGCGTGGTCATGCTGTGCGCCATAGGCGTCACGATCGATGGGCAAACGTTCCATCATCGCGGCAAAAAATTGTGGTTCAATGCAACCCACCGCCATGAACTTGCCATCGGCCGTCATGTAACAACGATAAAATGGCGCAGCGCCGTCGAGCAAATTCGCCTCGCGCTTCGTCCGCCATTGGCCAACGCCGGCCATGCCATGGACAAAGCTCATCAGGCTATGCGTACCATCGACAATCGCGGCATCGACGATATTGCCACGCCCCGTTTGCGCACGCTCAATTACTGCTGCAAGGATGCCGTTGACGAGGAACATGGAACCGCCCCCGAAATCACCGATCATGTTGAGCGGCGGAACGGGCGGCTGACCATCTTTGCCAATCGCGTTCAATACGCCGGTCATACCGATATAATTGATATCATGACCAGCCATCTGGCTCCATGGGCCGGTCTGTCCCCAGCCGGTCATGCGGCCATAGATCAAGCGCGGGTTGATAGCGTGACAGACATCAGGGCCAACACCCATACGCTCGGTCACACCAGGCCGCAGGCCTTCGATAAGGACGTCGGCAGTTGCGACAATCTTTAGCAGAGCCGCGACCGCTTCCGGTTTTTTCAGGTCCAGAACCATCGACCTTTTGCCCCGCGCATCAATCGCCTTGGGAACAATCGAGCCGCCGGGCCGGTCAATCACAATAACATCAGCGCCCATGTCGGACAGCAGCTGGCCAGCATATGGCCCCGGCCCAATTCCAGCGAGTTCAACGACCTTAATGCCGTTTAAGGGACCCGTTTTTGCTGGAGAATCGGTCATGAAGCTTTTCCCAATATGGCGCATTTAATCGCGCGATTAAGGCGCATCTGTTAAGGTGTCACGGCACTTGACGCAAGCGTCAAGTAAAGCTGAACGCGGGAATTCTAACGCTGTGCTGACGTCACTGGTTCTGACGCCCCTCAATAAGTGCATCGACAACATTTGGGTCAGCAAGCGTTGACGTATCCCCCAAGGCGCCAAAGTCATTTTCGGCAATCTTTCGCAATATGCGCCGCATGATTTTGCCCGATCGCGTTTTGGGCAGAGCCGTCGTAAAATGGATATGATCGGGCGACGCAATTGGTCCGATTTCAACGCGCACCTGCTGCCGAAGTTCCGCGTGGAGTTCATCCGATGGCTCTTCGCCGACATTCAGGGTCACATAGCAATATATGCCCTGCCCCTTTATATCGTGCGGAAACCCAACGACGGCTGCTTCTGCGACCTTGTCATGCAGCACAAGCGCGCTTTCCACCTCGGCAGTGCCCATGCGGTGGCCCGATACGTTGATAACGTCGTCGACACGGCCCGTGATCCAGTAATAGCCGTCTTCATCCCGGCGGCAGCCATCGCCGGTGAAATATTTGCCCTTATAGGTCGAAAAATAGGTCTGCACGAAACGGTCGTGATCGCCATAGACGGTGCGTGCTTGGCCCGGCCAGCTGTGCGTAATGCACAGATTACCAGATGTTGCGCCGCCAATATGTTCATCGGCAAGTACGACGCCTTCATTATCCACCAACTGCGGCTGGATGCCAAAGAACGGCCGCCCTGCGCTGCCCGGTTTCATGCCATGCGCACCGGGCAAGGTTGTAATCATCACGCCGCCGGTCTCTGTCTGCCACCATGTGTCGACAATGGGCAATTTCCCTTCGCCGACCGTTGCATGATACCAGCGCCAAGCCTCGGGATTGATAGGCTCGCCCACCGTGCCCAGCAAGCGCAGCGACTTGCGCGAGCGCGCCAAAACGGGCGCATCGCCATCGCGCATCAGCGCGCGCAATGCCGTTGGCGCCGTGTAAAATATGTTCACCTGGTGCCGGTCAATAATGTCCCAAAAACGCCCGCTATCGGGGTAGCTTGGAATGCCTTCGAATATCAGGCTGGTTCCGCCATTTTGTAACGGTCCATAAACGACATAGCTGTGCCCAGTGACCCACCCAATGTCGGCGGAGCAAAAGAAGACCTCTCCTGGACGATAGTCGAAGACATAATGGAATGTGCTCGCGGTCCAGACCGAATAGCCACCGACGGTGTGCAACACACCCTTTGGGCTGCCCGTTGATCCTGAAGTGTATAATATGAACAACGGGTCTTCGGCGTTCATGGGTTCACAGGGGCAATCGTCGGACGCAGCAAAGTCGTGGTACCAATGGTCGCGGCCAGCCTGCATCGCAACGGGTTCGCTTGTGTGCTGCACAACCAAAACAGCATCGACGCCGTCCACTTTCGTCAGCGCCGCATCGATATTCGCTTTTAACGGCACAGACTTGCCACCGCGCAACGCCGTGTCTGCGCAGATCACAAACCGGCTACCGCAATCTTGAATGCGCCCGGCAATCGCCTCAGGCGAAAAGCCGCCAAAAACAACGCTGTGCACCGCGCCGATGCGTGCGCAGGCGAGCATCGCAACCGCGCCCTCAACGCACATGGGCATATAGATTGTAACGCGGTCCCCTTTGCCAACGCCAAGGGTCTTGAGCGCGCCAGCCATGCGCTTAACCTCTGCCAGCAGCTCGGAGTAGGACACCCTACGCGCATCTTTGGCCGGGTCATCAGGCTCAAAGATAAAGGCGATCGCGTCGCCCTTCCCCGCGACAACATGGCGGTCAACGGCATTGTGGCACAGGTTTAAAACACCGTCTTCATACCATTTGATCGACACGGGGTCGAACGACCAGTTGCCAATTTTCGTTGGCGGCGTGAACCAATCGATCCGCTTCGCTTGCTCCGCCCAAAATGCATCGGGCGCGCTGATGCTTTGCGCATACATCCGGTCATAATCCGCCGCGCTGCATTGCGTGTTACGGGCAGCCGTCTCGGGAATTGGAAACCAGTCCTGATGCTCACTCACTTGCTCTCTCCCGTAACGCTATTAATCCTTGTGGCCTGCTTAAGTGGAGTAGGTCCAGTGATTCAAGGCTAAAGAGTGCAAACGCGCTTCACACAGCTCAGATAGCCGCCGCACAGCGTTGCGGTGGTCAAATATCCTTTGAATACAGGAAACGCACCGAATTGGTGGCGCTGCAATTGCCCTCATGCTGCCGCCGGATGACGCAAGCGATATGACCGGAAGCGAAGTGCATCTGGACGGCGGACTATTGGCAGGGTCTTCAGCGTCTCCGGGGGATTAAGGCGGAAAACCAGCGATAACCTGCCTTATTTTAGAGAAGCTGACGCCACCAATCGGCGGTAATCTTCAACCGTACGTTTAAAGTAATGGAGCCGGGGCGCTTCAAACGTTACCATGTACAACTTTCCGCCAACAATGGTAGCAACTGCTTCACCGAGTCTGGGTAGCTGGTCGTTATCCGTATATGTATAATTGAATTGTATTGCGTCCTTGCCAAGAAATTTGGCTGGCATACTGTTCGTTACCTCAAATATGGCAACATTATTATAGCCTCGGATCGTACCTTCGAGCAGCTCCGGAATATCGACGAGCAACGTATCCGCTCGCATTTTTGGCAATGACTCACGTTTCTTGTTGCGCTCTTTATACAGCGGCACACCTGAGGCAATGCCTGCAAAAAAGGTGACTTTATTTAGTTGCTCGCCATCCAAAGTCCAGATTTCAGCATTTTTACTTGGGCGTAGCGTCAACGAATTCCAAGCTCGGGGCGGCGTCACTGACATCCCAGTTTTTGCGACCAATGCAACTTTGCCTGCTTCTTTAAGCGCATTGGCTGACGCCGGATTAGAGAAAGTTCCAGCAATTCCCATTATAAAAAGCACTGACGCTATTCTTGTTCGATGTTTCATGATTTAACCTCTGCTAAAGATTGCAATAGCATTTTGACCATACTCGCATCTTGGGAGTCGGGCTTAAGCTCTAAAAATCGGTTGAAGACCGTGGCCGCTTCGGCTCTTTGCCCCGTCTTCATAAGCGAAAGTCCCTGACCACGGTAGGATTCGGCTTTCAATGGGTCGAGTGCTATCGCGGCTCGGTAAAAATCGACGGCGTTCACATGATCTCTTGGATTACCGCGCAATCGAAACAATTCGCCACGCGCATGCCACAAATCCGAGGTCCAGCCACTTTGCGCCAGTGAGGTGATAATATACTCGCTAGCGCCAAAATCCCCAACCTTGATCTGGTCGTCGAGAAATTGCGCAAGCCACGGGCGGATAGCATTTTGGTAACGTATATGCCCGTCATCACGCGAATTGCCTTCGGGGAGGGCAAGAGCAGCCATCGTTGCTGCACGTTCAAGATGCGGCGGATGTGACGCCGTATAAGCCACCTTATTGAACTGCGGCTTTTTGAAGCCCTTGGCTTGCGATGACACCGTGATTTCAGCCATCTGATTGACCCAAATTTCCGAGGCAGCCTGCGGACGAAGGTCACTACGATTGAGATAAGCTACGCCCAAACGGTCGGCTTCACGTTCCTGATCCCGGCTGTAACGATATAACTCTCCATAAACGGAATAGCGCAAGTCGCTATAACTGTTGCCTTGATATGTTGATGCTGCAGCTGCCAACACTGCAGCCCAGCTTAACGCATCGGTCGCCGAACGCTTCTTTTTGAATTCCTTCAGGCTGTGGCGCTGTTCGAAATGTCCAAATTCATGGCCAAGAACAGCCGCCAGTTCCGCTTCATTTCGACACCGCAGCAATAATCCGGTAAAGATACGCATCGTCCCATTGGGTGACATACTGGCATTAAATACGGATTCTTTGAGTACGTAAATTCTTACACTTTCACAGCGCTCGGGACCTACAGTTCGGCACAGTACGTCTTTCAGATAAGCGGTCAATTTCTCATCACGGATGATTACCGACGAGTCTCTTAATGCACGCTCATCTTCGTCATCCTCCTGCCAGAGACCTATTTCATCGACACCTTTAGGTTGATAAACTCCCGCGTAAGGAGGAACGGTTGGCAATGGCTCGGCCTTAATCGAGGTTCCACAGCTTGTTATAAGACAAATAGAAGCGACTAGCTTTTTCATTTCGCAGATGCTGTCAGTGCAGCTCCCGGGATGCCCTCCAACAATTGGGAAACCCTCTTGGTGGCGCCTTCTGCATCGCGCACATCCCCGCCCATCGCGCTATCAGCGTTCAGCCACAGCACGTCACCGGTTTTCAAATCAATTAATGCTGCATAACCTCTATGTTCCCCAGACTTCACAGAAATTCGGGGTCCTAGCAACGCCACGACTTGCAATAGTTTGCGTCCGGTCGATCCGAACTGGTCTTCATTGTAAATGAACAATCCATAATCAGCATCCCGTGCTCCGGGTAGCGTCGCCACTTGATCGCCAATTGACCAATCGAACACATCGTTTTTGTTATCCTGCTTTTTAGTAGGCAGTCGATTACCAGCGAAAAATTGGTATTGAATTACCGCCGAGGATACCGCTGAAAACAATGCCATATGTTCCTGAAGCACAATGGCATCGTCGCCGACGGGTTCTGGCGCGAAAATAACCTCATTTCCTAATGTGGCTTTTCTGGCGCGTAATGCGTTGGACAGGTGCTTGCGTGCATCATCGGTCCATTGTGCGTTGGGCTCGAACAGACCGCCGGTAGATTGTGCGCCAACCTTAACCGTTGGCCGAAATACAAGAATTTTCTTGCCGCTATTCGGCGTAAGTTCAAACCCTTGCTTGGTAGCCGTGCGTTCCTGAGCGAACGCGGCGGATGGCCAGACAGACACAGCCAACAAAATCGCAAGTATCTTGCTCAAATACTTCATGATGCCTCCCCACGCAGAAGACACTTGTGTCGACCGCTACTCTAAGTTGCATCAAATTCTTTAATGTTTGTTAATTTTACGGTTTTTCGTCAACCGACGGAAAAATACTCAATCAACATCGTCAACCGAAACAGCCTCGCCTGTCACGCGCTGGGCCAATGCTGCGGCGATGAAATTGTCTAGGTCGCCGTCCAGCACATCGCTGGGTGTTGGGGACGTCACACCGGTACGCAGGTCTTTGACCATCTGATAGGGCTGCAGCACATAGGAGCGGATTTGGTGGCCCCAGCCGATTTCGGTCTTGGCCGCATATTCGCCCGACGCGACTTCTTCACGCTTGCGAAGTTCGGCTTCGTACAAGCGCGCCTTTAACATGCCCATCGCGGTGGCGCGGTTCTTGTGCTGGCTGCGGTCATTTTGGCTGGCGACGACGATGCCGGTCGGTTTGTGGGTGATACGCACCGCAGAGTCGGTCGTATTAACGTGTTGCCCACCTGCGCCGGATGCGCGGTAGGTGTCGATCTTCAAATCGCCTTCGTTGATTTCAATGTCGATATTGTCGTCAATGACAGGATAAACCCAGACGCTGGAAAAGCTGGTGTGGCGCTTGGCTGCGCTGTCATAAGGCGAGATACGGACGAGGCGATGGACGCCGCTTTCGGTCTTGGCATAGCCATAGGCATTTTCGCCTTTGACCAGCAACGTCGCCGACTTGATGCCGGCCTGATCACCTGCCTGATAATCCACCATTTCGACTTTATAGCCGCGCTGTTCGGCCCAGCGATAATACATGCGCTGAAGCATTTCGGCCCAATCCTGGCTTTCCGTGCCGCCTGCGCCGGCGTGAATTTCGATGAAGGTATCATTGCCATCGGCTTCGCCCGACAGCAGCGCCATGACCTTGTCCTTGTCCGCACGATCCGCCAACGCCTTAAGCGCGGCGGCACCTTCGTCGCCAAGCTCTGCATCGCCTTCCATTTCGGCAAGCTCGATCAGTTCAACCGTTCCGCTCTTGTCGGCATCAATTTCGCGTACAGTGCTGATGGCGGCATCAAGGCGGCGGCGCTCGCGCATAACCTCTTCAGCGGCTTTAGGATTGTCCCACAAGGTCGGGTCTTCAACCTTTGCGTTCAACTCATCAAGGCGGCGCAAGGCGCGGTCCCAATCAAGCGACATCTTGACCAGGTTAAGGGCAGCATCAATGCGGGCAACATAGCCTTCTGCGTCGGCGCGCATGGGGAAACTCCAAGGGAATGAAAAATGTCAGGCGCGGCCTTTAACCGAAACGCCCGCGAAGTCAAAGCCAGCGAATTGCGCGAACGTTGTTCGACCTACCAACATAGGGCCCCAATTTAGCGCAACATTCGCTGAATCAGCGGAATGATCAGTATATTCCGCCTTCTTGCTGGATGAATTCCTGATCGCGCTTTGTGCCGACGCTGGTACTTGCCGATGTCGATGCGCGCGTTACGCTATCGGACTGTGCCTCTGATTTTTCCTTGGGTTTGTCTCCGCGTGCCGCAAGCTCTTCCTGCCGGATGGAGCGCTTCGGTTCGGTCTCGGCCTTGAATGCCTCCCAAATTACTGCGCTCATGGGGTCTTTGCCCGGCCAAGCGCCATAGACGCGCTTGCCGCTCTTACGGTCGATGCGCACCAACCGGGTTCCCGCAGGCGCGATAAACGGTGTCTTTGGCATGCCAGCCATCGCGGACCGCGCGAATTGTTTGAAGATGGGGGCCGCGAGTGAACTACCCTGCGCATAGCCACCCATATTCCGCGGCTGGTCAAAGCCCAAATAGAGCCCTGCAACCAGATGTGGCGATCCACCAATAAACCAGACGTTAGTCGGGCCAGTGGTTGTTCCAGTCTTCCCAAACAACGGGCGATCCAGCTCGCGCAATGTCACCGCCGTGCCGCGTTCAATAACGCCTTCAAGCATGTGGACGACTTGATAAGCGGTAATTGGGTCCATGACCTGTTTACCCGCGGCGGCAAAGCGCGGCATTGGCTTGCCGTCCCAATCCTTTGCGCGGCAGCCCTTGCACGGTTTCCATTTGGCCGGGAAAATGACTTTACCTTTTCGGTTCTGCGCAAAATCGATGAGCGTCGGCTTCAATTCGCGGCCGTGATTGACCAGCATCGAATAAGCATTGACCATCTTCAGCACGGTGGTGTCACCCGCGCCCAAGGCATAAGAAAGATATTCCGGATAATCGCCGATGCCCATAGCGCGGAAGGTATCGGTCACATTGTCCATGCCCGATTCCGCCGCAGCACGCACCGTCATCAGGTTGCGCGATTGCTCCAACCCCCAACGCATTGTTTGCGGCCCTGCGCCATTACCGGTGAAGTTTCGGAAGCATTTTTGGCCAAGCGATGCCCCTTGCCACACGCAATATGGTCCATCGACGATGATGGTTGTCGGCGTCATGCCGTTATCCAGCGCCGTCGCATAGACGAATGGCTTGATCGTAGAACCTGGCTGACGTTGCGCCTGTGTTGCGCGGTTAAAGCTGGAAATGCGATTATCAAAACCGCCTTGGATCGCCAAAACGCGGCCATTCATTGGGTTTTGCACCACCATGCCGCCACCGACTTCTGGAACGCTACGCACCGCGTAGCTATTCGTACCATTGGGCGCGACGGCAATAACATCGCCAGCTTTCATGGCGGATGGCGCGCCATCTAACTGCGCAATGCTGCCGTCGGCAAAGCCGACTTTGCCTTTACCCAAAGCGACGCCAGCCCGCCAATTGGCGTAATCAATGGCAATATTGGTCGCTGCAAATCGTGACGCCCATTTGTCGTCCGACACGTCGATCGTGCCCATATTGGCTTTCCACGCTTTACCGGCGTTATAGCGCAGCAAGCCGTCGCGCAGTGCCTGCGTCGCAAGTATCTGATAATCGGCGTTCATCGATGAACGCACCCACAGACCGCCTGAATAGACGCTATAGGGTCCGTCGGCATCGGTTTCACCAAAGCGTTCAATGAGTTGGCGGCGCACTTCTTCGGCGAAATATCCGCCAACATTTTTATATCCGGTCCCACGCTGTGCAACCAGGCCAAGGGGTTTGGCACGGGCGGCCACGAGTTGCGCGTCGGTGATCCATTCATTCTTGCGCATTTCGCCCAGCACCCAGTTGCGTCGGGCAATGGCAAGCCGTGCATTCTTTGCGCGACCATAACGTTCTGGCGCCTTGGGTAAGATAGCGAGAAATGCCATTTCATGCAGCTGGAGCTGATCCACGCTTTTCGCGAAATACGCCTGCGCGGCGGCTTCCACGCCAAACGCCTGCCGACCGAGCGCAATTTCGTTGAGGTATAGCGACAGGATCTGCTGCTTGGTCAGCGCACTTTCAATGCGTTTGGCCAAAATCGCTTCTTTGACCTTGCGGGTGTAACTATACTCGTTCGTCAGCAACAGGTTTTTGGCGACCTGTTGCGTTATGGTCGACGCACCGCGTGAGCGTTTGCTGCTGAAGATATTGTCAAAAATCGCCGAAACGATACCGGGATAATCAATACCGCCATGGCTAAAAAATGTTTTATCTTCCGCCGCCAGATAGGCCCGGACCAGTAATTTGGGGAAATCGGCATATTCCAGCTGAACGCGGCGTTCGCGAGCGTAGCTGTGAAATGGCTCTCCGTTAACGTCGCGCACCACCGTTGGCAGCGGCGATTCATACTCGATCAGCGCTTCGGCATCAGGAAGATTGCGCGCAAAAAGCACCCAAAAGAGCATGAGAAACAGAACAAACGCGCCAACCCCGTAGGTCGCGAGTCGAAACCGTTTGCTTTGCCACCAGACCTGCCACTTGCCGATAAATCCTTCGGCTTCGCGTTTCAGCCTGTAACTGATAGCAGTTGGCTCTTCAGAGGTCGGAGACGAGTTATCCATTATCGGCCCTCTCTAGCCGATTTGCCGGACAGGTCCAGAATCTTGTTCTGCATCATGACGCGATTTTTACCGCACCGGATGGTTATCGGGTCGCGATCCTGCGTGCAAAGTGGACCTGAATGGCATTTGCCACTGCCCGCGCGACTTTTTGACGTCCGGTCGATGATGCCAGAAAACTGACGTCGGATGCATTGCTCAGATAACCTGTTTCGAACAAAACCGACGGCGTATCTGGTGCATTGAGCACAATAAACGACGCAAAGCGGTGGGAATTTCCACGGATACGCATGTTCGGCGTTGCCTCACGCAGCAGCAGCTTTGCGAAATCAGCGGACACATTCATGGTTTCGCGCTGCGTCAGATCAATGAGGATCGA
>CAZCXQ010000060.1:8008-10170 GCA_964502655.1 uncultured Sphingorhabdus sp. | reverse complement strand
CCATGGTATTCGTTCCAATGGCGAAGGTGACAATCTGTTCCTGTCGTCCATCGTCGCGCTTAAACCCGACACGGGCGAATATGTCTGGCATTATCAGGAAACGCCAGCCGAAAGCTGGGATTACACCGCGACCCAGCCCATCATATTGGCGACAGAAACCCGCGGCGGCAAAGAACGCAAAGTTCTTTACCACGCGCCAAAGAACGGGTTTTTCTTCACCATTGACCGCCTGAACGGCAAGTTGTTATCAGCAAACCCGTTCATCGACGGCATCACTTGGGCAACCGGCTATGACATGAAAACGGGGCGGCCCATCGAAAACCCTGCCGCGCGATATGAAAAAACCGGCAAGCTCTATTTGGCGAACCCTTCGGCGCTGGGTGCGCATAATTGGCACCCGATGAGCTTTAACCCGGCCACTGGATTGGTCTACATTCCTGCGCAGTACATTGGCGGCGCGTATCTACCGCCGGTTGCGCCAAATGAACAAGATCGTAAGGCACTTGGTTTCAACATCGGCGGCGCGATGGCAACGGCCGACCTTCCCGATGACATCAATTTCGTGAAGGCTGTGAAAGCGGCCACGACGGGCAAGCTTGTCGCGTTCGACCCCAAGACCGGCAAAGCAAAATGGACCGTCGATCACCCCGCTTCATGGAATGGCGGGACGATGACCACCGCCGGAAATCTGGTTTTCCAAGGTACGGCAATGGGCGAGTTCCGCGCTTATGCTGCGGATAGCGGCAAGCAACTGTTGAACCTTAACGTTCAGTCGGGCGTGTTGTCCGGCGCGTCGACCTATATGGTGGACGGCGAACAATATGTCGCCTTCCTGACCAGTAAGGGCGGCGCGTTCCCGCTCGTATCGGGCTATGCGGGTTCCACCAGCGCTGCGGTTCCCAACATCCCCCGCCTGATCGTTCTAAAGCTTGGCGGAAAAACAGCCTTGCCACCCGTGCCGAAAGCGCCAGCCCATGTGTGGGCACCGCCAGCACAATTCGGCACGCCAGCCGATATCGCGGCGGGGGGATCGAATTTCCAACGCTATTGCCTCGTCTGCCACGGACCCGGCGCGGTCGGGAACGGCGTGCTGCCTGACCTGCGAAAATCTGGTGTGATTGCGGATGCCGCAACGTGGAAATCGGTTGTGATTGACGGCATATTGAAGGGCAATGGCATGGTCAGCTTTAGCAGCGTGTTAACAGCGAAAGAAGCCGAGCAAATGCGCGCTTATGTTGTCAGCCGTGCACATTATGCAAAGGCAAATGATGCCGCATTAAGCGGTGGCGCAAAAAAGGCAGCAAAGTAAAAAATTGCTGCCCATGAATCTGGCATCTGCCTAAAATTTAGGCAGATGCCATGGCCCATATGGCCCAAAATAACGCGTTTTGGTGTTGGTCAATTTTGGCACGATACTTGATATGCCTTTGATATCATCCGCGCGCGCGGAGCATCTGCATCACGCGCCATAAAGGGAAAAGCCATGAAAAAGATCGAAGCGATCATCAAGCCATTCAAATTGGACGAGGTGAAAGAAGCGCTGCACGAAGTTGGCGTCTCGGGCATCACTGTTACTGAAGCCAAGGGCTTTGGCCGTCAAAAGGGCCACACCGAACTGTATCGGGGCGCGGAATATGTCGTCGACTTTTTGCCGAAGGTAAAGCTTGAGGTTGTCGTTGAAGACGGCCTGGCCGAACGCGTCGTTGAAGCCATTGCTGCAGCGGCCCAGACGGGCCGCATTGGTGACGGGAAGATTTTCGTCATCCCGGTCGAAACCGCGCTGCGCATCCGCACCGGCGAACGCGATAACGACGCGGTTTAAAAAAATCCAAAATATCCAAAAAAGACAAGCCAAAGAAGGAAAGTAAAATGGGTACCTCAGCTAAGGACATTATCAAGCGTATCAAAGATGAGGAGATCGAGTGGGTCGATGTCCGTTTCACTGATCCCAAGGGCAAATGGCAGCATCTGACCATGTGCGCTGGCGTAATCGGCGAAGACGAGTTGGAAGACGGCCTGATGTTCGACGGTTCGTCCATCGAAGGCTGGAAAGCCATCAACGAATCCGACATGATCCTGAAGCCTGATCTTGATGCCGTGTACGTAGATCCATTCTCCGCCACGCCAATGATGATCATCTTCTGCGATATCGTCGAGCCATC
>CAZCXQ010000060.1:0-7998 GCA_964502655.1 uncultured Sphingorhabdus sp. | reverse complement strand
CAACGGGCGAGCTTTACAGCCGCGACCCGCGCTCGACCGCAAAGCGCGCTGAAGCCTATTTGAAAACCACAGGCATCGGCGACACCGTATATGTCGGTCCAGAAGCCGAATTCTTCATGTTCGACGATGTGCGTTTCGAAAACAGCTACAACACGTCATATTACAAGATCGACGATATTGAACTGCCAACAAACACCGGCACGAAATATGAAAGCGGCAATATGGGCCATCGCCCGCGTGCAAAGGGTGGTTATTTCCCCGTCGCGCCCGTCGACAGCGCAATGGACATCCGTGCCGAAATGGTTTCGACCATGCTCGAAATGGGCCTGCCTTGCGACAAGCATCACCATGAAGTTGCCGCAGCCCAGCATGAGCTTGGCCTGACTTTCGGTACGCTGACACAGACCGCTGACCGTATGCAGATCTACAAATATGTCGTGCATCAGGTCGCACATGCATATGGCAAGACCGCAACGTTCATGCCGAAGCCAATCAAGGAAGACAATGGTTCGGGTATGCACACCCACCTGTCGATCTGGGAAGGCAAGACCCCGCTTTTCGCAGGCGACGGCTATGCCGGTCTTTCCGATATGTGCCTGTATTTCATCGGCGGCATCATCAAGCATGCCAAGGCCGTGAACGCATTCACAAACCCGACCACAAACAGCTACAAGCGTTTGGTGCCCGGTTACGAAGCACCTGTGTTGCTCGCATATTCGGCGCGCAACCGCTCGGCTTCATGCCGTATTCCATATGGTGCGGGTGCCAAGGCCAAGCGCGTTGAAGTCCGCTTCCCCGACGCAATGGCGAACCCATATCTGTGCTATGCGGCTTTGTTCATGGCTGGCCTCGACGGCATTCAGAACAAGATCCACCCTGGCGACGCCATGGACAAGAATCTCTATGACTTGCCACCAGCAGAGCTTGCTGAAGTGCCAACCGTAGCTGGTTCGCTGCGTGAAGCGCTGGAGAGCTTGGCTGCTGATCACGACTTCCTGTTGAAGGGTGACGTGTTCTCGAAGGACCAGATTGACAGCTATATCGAATTGAAGATGGAAGACGTCGCCCGTTGGGAAATGACGCCAAGCCCAGTCGAATTCGACATGTACTATAGCTACTGATCCTACGCATCGGATCATTAGCTTAAGGCCCGGCGGTTGGGGGACTGCCGGGCCTTTTCATTTATGATTAGTAATTGCGTCCTTGACGCCATGTCTTGTCGAGGCGGCTCGTTAGACGATCAAGTCGATTGTCTATGTTCTGTCGTTCACGCTGTGTGAAACGACCGTCACGATTGAACATGCGGTTTTGACTCTCAATCGCCGTCAACTCGCGTCGCGCATATTGTGCATCGACCCGGCTGATGCGTTGTGATTGCAGCGCCGTGCGCACATATTCACGCATCCAGCTAATACGGGCCGAGACGTCGCGCGGCATTTGGCTTAGATCATACTGACCTGTTCCGGGGCGATATGGGTTATCCGGACGATCAGCATTGGCTTGGGTGCCATCATTACGCGTCGGCACCCAACGGCCACGGGCATCATAATAGCCATAAGCGCGGCCAGCCTGCCAACGGCCGTTTGAGTCATAATAGCCCGGCTGCTCGACCGCGTTCCAGTTGCCGTTGCTTTCGCTGACATAACCGGTGTCGCCTGCAATCCAACGACCGCGCGCGTCGTAACGTCCGCGTGCGGGGCCAGATATCCAGCGACCATTGTCATAATAGCCGGTAGCCGTGCCAGCGACCCAGCGGTTGTTGCGATCATAATAACCAGCAGATGAGGCCGGAACCCAATGGCCGTCTCGGTCAACGTAACCCGAACTGCTGCTATCGCTATTTGCGCTAACCCAGCGACCATTATCGTAATAGCCATTTGGTTGACCGTCGACCCAGCGACCGTCGCGGTCGTAATAACCACGCGCGTCGGTTGTGCTTACACCGGTTGCGTGCCAGCGACCTTGCTGGTCGTAAAAGCCATATGCGCTGCGGCAATCGCCACGATCAGACTTTGACACTTGGTTGCCGATTACAGCGCCAATTATGCCGCCAATAATAGTGCCTTCGGTTTTGTCACCGCGTCCCGCGATAACATTACCCAGCACGCCACCCGCGCCTGCGCCTATCGCTGTACCGATGATTCGGCCATTGCTGTCGCGGCGACAGCCATCGTCCTGTGCCATAGCAATCGATGGGGTTAAGATGGAGAGCGCGATGCCCGCCATAAGAATGCGGTTGTTCATCAGTTTCTCTTTTCACGTAAATTGTTCGTGAAGCGGTAACTGCCTGAAAGAAAAAAGGTTCCTTTCCATGACCCCGCCTGTGCCGGGACCGTGGGCTAGGTCAAAGTTATAATCCGGCCTCTACCGCAATGCGAATAGCATCGGCCGTGGTCGCGGCACCCAACCAATCCATCAACAGCGCGCGGTGCATTTTGACCGTTTGCTCGCTAAGCCCAAGCCGGAATGCAATTTGCTTGTTCAAATGGCCCAACGCCATTTCGGCCAACACTTCGCGCTGCCGCCGTGACAATGCCCTCACCACCGTCGCGGCCGCAACATGCCGGCTCTCGAAAGACGCTGGCGCGCTGGGTTCAATTTCCACCTGAGAGCCAAGAAAGAACTTAAGTTCACCTTCTTCGTCAAACAACGGCGCGACCAGCTTCGCTGACGGTTCCGCATTTCATTTTCGAACACATCCTCACGAAAAAGCCGCGCGCATAAGATCGGCATCAACGCCCTTGCCCGAACGCACAAAGCGCGGCACATCATCGCTATAGTCTTCAGGAGTATGTCATGAAATTCCAAGCCCTGTCGTTGATGAGCAGCGTTGCTCTCTTGGCGCTTTCGACGCCTGCTTTTGCCCAGCTTTCCAAACCGGAAGCCAAGATGGCAGCCACCGTTGACGCGGAATATGAACGCTCCATTGCCTTGCTTGAGCGGATGGTAAACCAAAATTCGGGAACAATGAACTTCGCAGGCGTGAAGACCGTTGGCGATATGATGCGGGCAGAACTGGAGCCGCTGGGGTTCAAAGTCGAATGGCTGGATATGGCCAAGGCGGGCCGCTCAGGACATTTGATCGCCACAAAGGCAGGCAAGAAGGGAACAAAGAAGCTTTTGCTGATTGCGCATCTCGACACCGTTTTTGAAGCCGATAGCCCCTTCCAGAAATTCGTCCGCAACGGCGATGAAGCCGTTGGCCCGGGCGCTGGCGACGACAAGGGCGGCATGGTCGTGATCGTGTCGGCTTTGCGCGCCATGCAAGCAGCAGGTACGCTAAAGAACGCGCATATCGAAATTCATATGACAGGTGATGAAGAGGATGCGGGCGACCCAATCGAGATTACCCGCGCACCGTTAATTGCCGCCGGCAAGACCGCGGATGTCGCGCTCGATTTCGAAGGACTATCGATTGAAGGCGGCAAGGACATGGGCGTTATCGCACGCCGGTCGTCGAACAGTTGGAAGTTAGAGGTTTCCGGAGTCACCGGGCATAGCTCGCTGATCTTTGATACCACTTATGGCGATGGCGCAGCGTTTGAACTGGCGCGCATCATTCATCAATTCCGCACCGAGCTGCCCGAGCCAAATTTGACATTCAACGTCGGGTTGATTGCGGCGGGGCAAGAGGCGACGTTTGACGGTGATGGCGTCCGTGCAAGCGCCAAGGGGAAGACCAACATCATTCCGGGCATAGCCATCGCGCGCGGTGACTTCCGGACCTTATCCGAGGACCAAAGCGCGCGGGTCCGGCAGAAGATGCAGGACATCGTTTCGGCATCTGCGCCAAAGACCAGCGCCAAGATTAGCTTTGACCCCGGTGGCTATCCCGCCATGGCACCGACGGAAGGCAATAAGGCGTTGTTGGCGCAACTGAATCTTGTGAATCAGGATTTGGGGCTCGGCGCCCAGCCCCCGCTCGACCCGTTGAAACGCGGCGCAGGGGACATCAGCTTCGTCGCCAATGATGTCGACGGTCTTGTTGGCCTAGGCGTCTATAGCAAAGGCGATCATGCCCCTGGGGAGACAGTCGACCTTGCGAGCATCAAACGGCAGGCAAAGCGCGCAGCAATCCTGATGAGCCGGCTGTCCGTCAGCAAATAAGGCAAAAACAACAGCGGCCAATGGACCGGAGTTGCCCCTTGGCCGGCACCGCAGACAATAAAAAAGGCGGCGCATTTCTGCACCGCCTTTTTCAATGTCGATTTAACGGAAGGTTCGGAAACTACCGACCCTCACGCGAAGCCTTGCCGAAGACGCGGTATTGTTCGTTGCCGACAAAACCGAATTTCGTGATGCCACTGCGCTTCACAGAAACCAGTGCCTTATCAACGGTGTCATATGGTGCCGTTGGTGCAGGTTGGAACTGAAGCTCAGGTTCCGGATTCATTGATGTCGTCCGGACCAGATACTGCTCCATCTGCTGAATCGAAACCGGCGTGCCGTTCCACTGGATTGTGCTGTTCGGAAGAATGATGATCTTGTTAATAACAGGATCGATCGGAACTTCCGGAGGTGGCGCATTTGGATCATTGACCGGAAGGTCAATATTTACGGCGTGCGAAACCGGGGGGATGGTGATCATCAGCATGATGAGGAGAACGAGCATAACGTCGATTAACGGCGTTGTGTTCATTTCCATCATCGGCTGGCCATCATCGTTACCGCCACTCATTGCCATGATGATTGCTCCTTAAATTACTTACTGCACGTTCGCGGTTTCGAACGGCGATGAAATGAAGCCAACACGGGCAAAACCGGCCATCTGCATGGTGTAAATTGCACCACCGATGCAACGATAAGGTGTGTTGATATCACCACGAATGTGCGCCTCTGGCAGCATGTCCGGTTCGATCAGACCAGCCGCAGCAGCTTGTTCGCCGCCCAGCTTTTCAAATTCTGCCTTCAAATGCTTCGCTGCACGGTCCACCAACTCGGTTGAGTCGACGGGCGTTACGTTCCAGTAAATACGGCACTCGCCATTCGGGTTTGCACCCTCATAAGCCGGGTCACCGGGGTCACGACCACCAGCATCGGTTGTTGTCACCGACAGCAGAACGTTTTCACGCTTTGCCTTTGTTGGTTCAAACTTGATGACCGGAATGTCCATCTTCACTGTTTGGATAGCGACCGGAATTGCGATGAGGAATACGATGAGGAGCACCAGCATGACGTCGACGAGCGGCGTTGTGTTGATGTCAGACATTGGCGCATCATCGCCGCCGCCTCCTGAACTGATTGCCATTGGCCAATCCTCTCTAAATAAATTGGGTCAAAAATCGAGCGCCAGCGGTTGCTGGCGGATGGGCCGCGCCGAAACGCGGCCCTAACCCAATATTACTTCTTAACTGCAGCAGGTGCTGGCTTACCAGCTGGTGCAGCAGCAGTGACAACTGGCTTAACGCGGCCACCCGAAGAGATGTAACCAAGCACATCGTTCGAAAAGGTTGCAAGGCTACGTGCGATTGTCTTGTTGCGTGCCTGCAACCAGTTGTACGCAAGAACAGCAGGAACAGCAACGAACAGACCAATTGCGGTCATGATCAGTGCTTCACCAACTGGGCCAGCGATCTTACCGATGTCAGCCTGACCAGCGATACCGATTTTGATCAGCGCCGAGTAGATGCCGATAACCGTACCGAGCAGACCAACGAAAGGAGCTGTTGCACCAACCGTTGCGAGGAACGGAAGACCGCTTGCAAGCTTGTTGTTGATGGAATCTTCCGAACGGGCCATCGCACCGTGCAGCCAGTCATGTGCTTCGACTGGGTCAGTCAAAAGGCTATGCTGCTTTTTCGCCTCGATGCCATCGTCAACAACCTGACGAAATGCACTGTTCTTTTCGAGCTTTGCTGCGCCTTCTTCAAGCGAAGCTGCGCGCCAGAATTGCGCACGAACGTCTTTATACTGGTTGAGAACCTTCTGCTGTTCAAAAAGCTTCGTGAACATGATGTAGAACGAGAAAACCGACATGATGACCATCACGGAGAAAATCGCGATGGAGATTGGTCCGCCTTCTTTAAGCGCAGGGATAAGACCGAATTGTGCGGCGGCCTCAGGTGCGGCACCGGCCGCGGTCAGAAACAAAATCGACATTTTAACTACCTCTCAAAAAATACTACTTGCTAGCAAATGAGGCCCGGAACCAAGGCTCCCCCCATACCGGGCCAGAAAAATTATTTCGGTATCTGCCACCGTACGCGGTTTGAATACGAACCTTGAACCTTTTCGCCATTACGAACGGCGGGTTCAAAACGCGCACGACGCTTCACGTTGGTGCAGGTTGCCGCATCAAGATCCGCATGGCCGCTTGATTGCGTGATTTGGCAATCAATGACACGACCATCGACACCGATAGTAACGCGGAAACCGGTGGTACCCTCACGCTCCTGCTGCAAAGCACGCGACGGATAGTCATTCGTGTTTGCCCAGTTCCCTGGGTTGCCCCGAGGCTTCGCTTCAGCAGTAGGACCTGCTGGCGCTGGCGGTGGGGGCGCTGGTGGCGCGGCCGTCGGCACGATTGGAGCCGCAGGTGGCGGCGTATCAACCGTACGAACCGTTGGCGGCGGAGTCACCGTAACCACCATTGGTGGAGGCGAAACGACCGGAGGCTCGACTTGCTTCTCTGGCTCTGGTGGTGGCTCTTCTTCTTCTGGTGGCTCTTCTTCCTTCACGTCGACCACGGTCATCTTTTCCTTGATCGCGACGACCGCATCATATGCGAGGCCAGTCACCAAGGCATAACCGAGGAAAGCGTGAAGAAGGAGTACAATGACGACAGAAACCAAACGGTTTGTGCTCATCCCATCTTGATCAGCATATGCCATGCGGAAACAACTCTCCTACCTTCAAAACAAAATAATACATTACGGACGCATGTTTTAATATGCATCCAATGTACCCTCGCGATATCGAAAACTATCTTTTTTTTTGCTCGATTCATCGACGCATTAGCCAACCCTAACAGGCCAAGCAATCCGGATTCTGCGATTCATACGCAATTCATGGACAGGTTCACATTATGCTACGATATGATATACGCAAAACCGGCGTTGAACGTCGGTTTCAGGAAGGGATGTTTAATGCGAATTTCGCAAGCAAAAATGATTTTATGCTTGGTTTTGATGGGTTTGGGCAACGCCGCAACCGCCCAACCTTCGGCCACCCTGCCCCCTACATTTTCCATTGAGGCAGAAACCGCGAGTTATTCGGATATTGCCGATTTGGTCGTCATATCGCCGCTGATCGTCGATGTCACCGTCCGCAAAGCTGCGAAAGTTGCTCCTGAACAAGCGACAGGCGTACCCCCATCGCTTCAGCGTATGCTGATCGAAGCGGACGTCATGGCATTGATTCGCGGCGAAGGCGGCATTGCCGACCGCGTCCGCTTTGTGCTGGATGTGCCCAAGGATGCGAAGGGCAAAATACCCAAATTAAAAAAGCAGCGGTTGTTTCTATTTGGTAGCCCCGTCGCGGGCCGAACGGGCGATATCCGTTTGTCGCGACCCAACGCGCTCGCAAATTTCAGCCCGACAAATGATGCTTTGGTCCGCCGCATCACGCAAGAGGCTGTCCTGATTGATGCGCCGCAACGCATTATAAGTATCGCCAGTGCTTTCCATAGCCCTGGAACGGTGCTCGGTGAAGGCGAAACACAGATTTTCCTGAAGACCGAAAAGGACCAGCCAGTGTCCCTTACGGTTCTAAGTCGGCCGAATGCGCAAAAGCAGTGGGCGGTATCGACAGCTGAAGTCATCGATTCCTCTGCGACGGCGCCGGAACGATTCACATTGCTATGGTATCGCTTAGCCTGCGGCCTGCCGCGCAGCCTTCCAACCGACCGCATTGAAACAACGGGCGATCAAAACGCAGAGCGCGCGCAAGCGGACTATACATTTATCATTGATGCGCTTGGGCCATGTGGCCGTAAGCGTTAGGGGCTGCAAATCAAGGTCAACGCCTCCGCGCTCACCGCGATGCGCCCGGCACCCACAT
>CAZCXQ010000059.1:0-10420 GCA_964502655.1 uncultured Sphingorhabdus sp. | reverse complement strand
TTTCATCATGATCAGACGTTAACGTTTTGTTAGGCATATTGGCCATGCCAAAAGATGGTTAAAGAGGGACCCAAATTCGAATGTCCCGATCTGCGACAGTTATTGACGCCTTTTTAACCATATTCCGCAGCGCGGGTTGGCGGCCTGCCACCGCCTCTGTTAGGATGCATGCAACAAACAGGAGTTCTCCCGATGGAAAGAGCAGCGCAAATTCGGCAAACCGGTGGGCCGGACGTTATTGCATGGATGGACGTTGAGCTGGCAGCGCCCGGTCCGGGTGAAGTCCGCATGCGCAATATGGCCGTCGGTCTGAACTTCATTGACACCTATCATCGTGGCGGCCTGTATCCCATGGCGCTGCCCTGCGGCCTTGGCATGGAGGCAGCGGGCGTCATTGAGGCTGTGGGCGAAGGCGTGACCGACTGGCGCGTGGGCGACCGGGTCGCCACTTTTGGCCCAAGCATCGGAGCCTATGCCACCGCGCGCAACATCGCCGCACATGGCCTGTTTTTGGTGCCGGACGACATCAGCGACGACATCGCGGCGGCGGGCTTGCTCAAGGGCTGCACCACCGAGTTTCTTGTCGAACGCTGTGCCAAGGTTCAACCCAAATGGGACATATTGGTGCACGCGGCGGCAGGCGGCGTCGGACTGTTGCTGGTTCAATGGCTGAAGCATGTTGGCGCCCGTGTCATCGGGACAGTCAGCACCGATGAAAAGGCGGCGCTGGCGCGGGCGGCGGGGGCCGACCATGTCATTTTATATGGTAAAGAGGATGTCGCAGCGCAGGTCCGCGAACTGACGGGCGGCAAAGGCGTGGAAGTGACCTTCGATGGTGTTGGCCTCGACACATGGGAAACATCGCTGAACGCAACCGCGCGGCGCGGCCTCATCGTCAGCTATGGCAATGCGAGCGGGCCAGTGACGGGTGTTAACCTTGGCACTTTAGCGCAAAAAGGTTCGCTCTACGTCTCGCGCCCCACCTTGTTTGATTATTATCACAATGCAGCGGAGCGGGCCGCAGGCGCGGAATATGTGTTCGACATGTTCCGCCAAGGCATCATTGATATCACCATCGGCCACCGCTACGCGCTGGAAGACGTTGCACAGGCACATCGCGACCTTGAAGGACGGAAAACCCTTGGGTCTTCGATATTGATTCCCTGACCATTCAGGGCAAGAGTGATTCAAGGCAATATTGAGGGGGATTTATGGAACTTAAGGGTAAGACCGCATTGGTCACTGGTGGGACCGACGGCATCGGTCTGGAAATAGCACGCCAAATGATGGCGAAAGGCGCTAGCGTTATCGTCTGTGGTCGCCGCGACGACGTGCTTGCTTCTGCACGGCAAGAAGGATTGGAGGCGATAAAGGCAGACCTTTCCAATGCTGCGGGCTGCGCGGAGCTTGCGGCCGCGCTCGCAGGGCGCGAACTGAACATCCTGATCAACAACGCTGGGATGAGCGGTAATTTCGGCCCCGGCGAGCCGCTTGATCTGGCGCTCACCGATCAGGCGATTTTCCTAAACCTCAACGCGCCATTGCACCTGATTGGGCACTTGTTACCCGGCTTGCTGCAGCGGCCAGAGGCATCGATTGTGAATGTCACCTCAGGGCTTGCCATTGCTCCGCGCGCCGGTGGTCCAGTCTATTGCGCGACCAAAGCGGGCCTTAGAAGCTTTACCCAATCGCTGCGGCACAATCTGCGCGATACCAACGTTCATGTTATCGAGGCATTGCCGCCGGTCGTCGACACCGCGATGACGCGCGGGCGCGTGAATGGCAAAAAGATGTCGGCAAAGGAATGTGCCGCGGAAATCGTTGATGCCATTGCGACGAACGCGCCTGAGGCGAATGTCGGCATGGTGAAGCTGCTTCGGCTTGTATATTCGATGTCGCCTGCACTTGCGCAGCGGATCATGATCAGATTCTGATCGTCAGCATTCGACGACATTGACGGCAAGCCCGCCAAGGCTGGTTTCTTTATATTTGGAGCGCATATCCTCGCCAGTCTGGCGCATCGTTTCAATGACGGCGTCCAGGCTGACGACATGCGCACCATCGCCCTGAAGCGCGAGATAGGCAGCATTGATCGCCTTGATCGCGCCCATGGTGTTGCGTTCGATGCATGGAATTTGCACAAGACCGCCAATGGGATCGCAGGTCAGGCCCAAATTATGCTCCATGCCGATTTCGGCTGCATTTTCGACCTGCGCATTGCTGCCGCCCAATGCTGCTGCAAGCCCGGCGGCCGCCATCGAACAGGCAACGCCAACTTCACCTTGGCAACCCATTTCTGCCGCAGAAATGGACGCGTTTGTTTTATACAGGAAACCAATCGCACTGGCGGTTGTCAGAAATAGCCGACTGCCTTCGGGCGTCGGGTTGGCTGTGAAGATTTCATAATATTTCAGCACTGCGGGAATAACGCCAGCCGCGCCATTGGTGGGCGCCGTCACCACACGGCCACCGGCTGCATTTTCCTCATTCACCGCAAGCGCCCATAGACTAACCCATTCGAACACCGTCGAAGGATCGCTGCGTGGACCGCGTTCGACGAGCCGCTCGTGCAAGCATTTGGCGCGCCGCTTTACATTTAATCCGCCCGGCAAAATGCCGTCTTTTGAAATGCCGCGCTTGATGCAATCGAGCATAGCGACGCGGACATCGTCGATAAACGCATGAGTTTCTTCGTCGCTGCGCCACGCCGATTCGTTGGCCTGCACGATAGCGCCAAAAGTGAGCCCGGTCCGTTCGCCCACCGCCAACAATTCGGCACCCGATGCAAAAGGATAAGGCAGTTCGAAATTCAAACGCGGCGCAGGCACCCCTTCCCGGACGATGGCCCCACCACCAATGGAAAAATAGGTTTCACTATATTCTGAGCTGTCACTGTAGGTTGCAGTGAAGCGCATGGCGTTGGCATGACCCGCGAGAAAAGTGCCTTTGCGAAACAGCAGATGCTGACTTTCGACAAAGCTGACCTGCAGTTTGCCAGCAAGAAGCAAACGATCCGCTTCCCGAATGGCGGCAACCACAGCAGCGATCTCATCAGGGTCCGTGCCCTCAGGTGTGTAACCCGACAGCCCAAGCAATATGGCCGTGTCAGTTGCATGGCCATGTCCTGTGAGAGCAAGCGACCCAAATAACTCGCACGTGATTTTGCCAACATCTGGCCGGATAAGCGCCCGCTCGGCAAAGTCGCGCGCGGCGCGCATCGGACCAACGGTATGCGAGCTGGACGGCCCGATACCAATGGTGAACAAATCCATGATGCTGAAGGGTTGATACATTTGACGCTAGGGCATTAACACCGCACCGCGGTTACACAACCATTTTAGCTGCAGATGAAACTAATCGTCCGTCGCGCTCAACTCGCCGAGGAACATAACGCATAAAGTCTCGGAACTTTGGTGGTGCCCCAGGCCCGACTCGAACGGGCACTCCTTTCGGAACAGGATTTTGAATCCAGCGCGTCTACCATTCCACCACTGGGGCACATCTTCGTCAGGGCGAACCCGTTGAAGCGGAGGCTCCTCTAACCGAGCCTCCGCCCCGATGCAAGCGCATCCTTATTTCTTAAGTTCCTTCGCGAGTGTCTTCAGCGTCGCTTTGCCATAAGGCGCCTTGAATCCGCCAATTCCGGCAACATCGACTCCGGTCTGACGATAGACCGCACGCATGTGGCTGAAGGTTTTGAACCCGTCCGCGCCGTGATAATTGCCCATGCCCGACGGCCCGACTCCACCAAAGGGCAGATCTTCCATCGCATTGTGGAAGACGACGTCGTTGACGGTTACGCCGCCAGAGACCGTCCGCGACAAGACGCGTTGTTCCTCGGCCTTGTCCGATCCGAAATAATATAGGCCAAGCGGACGATCATGCGCATTCACATAATCAATCGCCTCATCCATCGACGAATAGGTCATGACGGGCAGAATCGGTCCGAAGATTTCTTCCTGCATCACCTTCATGTCGTCGGTGACATTGCGGACAATCGTCAGCGGCATTTTGTTGCCGTTTGATCCGACAAAATCCTCATCCGCAGGGTTGATTTCGATAAGTTCAGCGCCCTTTTCACGCGCATCGTCCAGATAGCCCTGAAGCCGCTGATAATTTCGGCCGTTCACAACCGAGGTATAATCATCATTGTGTAGCAAAGTGGGATATTGCGCGATTGCGCCAGCCTTCACCGCCGCGATGACATCATGCTCTTGGTCGTCGGGCACCAACAGATAATCGGGCGCGAGGCAGATTTGACCCGCATTCATCATCTTGCCCAGGGCAATACGCTCGCCCGCCTTTTTCGTGTCCGCACTCCGGCCAATGATGGTGGGTGATTTGCCGCCAAGCTCAAGCGTGACAGGCACGAGATTGTCCGCCGCCGCGCGCATGATATGCTTGCCAACGCCGGTCGCGCCGGTGAATATCATATGGTCGAATGCCAGTTTTGAAAACGCCATGCCGACTTCAGCGCCGCCCGTGAAAACGGCCATTTCCTCTTCAGCGAAATATTTTGGCACAAGCTCTTCGAACAATGCCGACACCCGCTCGGTGAATTCGGATGGCTTGATCATCGCGCGGTTACCGGCGGCGAGAATACCCGCCATTGGGACCATCACCATACCAACCGGGAAGTTCCACGGTGCAACAACGCCAACGACGCCCTTTGGCTGGTAAACGACTTCGGCCTTGGCACCGAGCAAACCGAGCGGAAACGTTGGCTTGCGCTTTTCACCTTTGGCCCAGCTTTCAAAATGCTTCTTGGCATGCTTCATCGCGCTCACAGACGGCATGATGTCGGTCAGCAATGTTTGTTCGCGGCTGCGATGCCCAAAATCGGCAGAAACGGCCTTTGCAAAATCTTCCGCATGATCGATCAACATTGCAATCGCGCGGTCGATACGGTCGCGGCGTACCGACATCGATTCTGGCATCGCTGCGGTAAATGCGGCGCGCTGCTTTTCGAGCACAGTCTGCATATTTGCGGTCATTTTCTCTCTCCATTTAACCCGTTGACGAATTGCTAGCGTGAAGCGTTGCAAATGAAAACCATTTTGGCGTATCGACATGTCCAACATGCACAAAGCATGGCGCGTATATTGGAGAGATCATGATTGAGGCCGGTAAAAAGTGGACACCACCTGCGGGTTGGCCCGTCATGACACGAGATCAGGTAAAGGCCGCATTATGTGCACCTGGCATGCCGTTCGAGATGGAAACGGTCGAGATTGAAGGTGTGCCAACGCGCGTCTGGAAAAACGCCTTACCCAATCTTGCGGTACTGGCCGCACACGCCAACGCGTCATTCGGGGACCGCGAATTTGTGGTCTATGAGGATGAACGCGTCACCTACGCAGCTTGGTACCGCGCGGTCGCGAACCTCGCCCATGCCTTGCAAGAACGTGGCGTAAAAAAGGGCGACCGCGTTGCCCTCGCCATGCGCAACCTGCCTGAATGGCCAGTCGCCTTTTTTGCGGCCGCAGTCGCGGGCGCAATCGTCGTGCCATTAAACGCATGGTGGACAGGTGAAGAGCTTGCCTTTGGTTTGGCCGATTCAGGTGCAGCGGTACTGATCTGCGACGCGGAACGCTGGGACCGCATTTCGCCCTACAAAGCAGAGATGCCTGCACTTGCGCATGTCATGGTCGCGCGCGCGGGTACAGCGGCAATGGCGGAGCCCGCCCTCACGCTCGAAAGCATCATTGGCAGTCCAAAAAGCTACGCCGATTTGGCTGATCTACCGTTGCCTGATGTGGCGATTGCGCCAGATGACGCGGCCACCATTTTCTACACCAGCGGGACGACGGGCAAACCAAAGGGTGCCTTGGGTTCGCACCGCAACCTGCTGACCAATGGCTTTTCCAGCGCCTATTCTGGCGCTGCGACTATGTTACGCCGTGGTGAACCTTTGCCCGAACCAACCATAAGGGCGAGCCTGCTCGTCATTCCAATGTTCCATGTCACCGCTTGTTCGGCATCGATGATTCCGACGATTCAAGCAGGGCACAAGATCGTGCTCCTCCACAAATGGGATACCGTGAAGGCATTCGAGATTATCGAGCGTGAAAAAATCAACGCCACGGGCGGCGTGCCGTTCATCGCTTGGCAGTTAATCGAGCACCCCGACCGCGAGAAATATGACCTCAGCTCAATCGACGCGATAAGCTATGGCGGTGCACCATCCGCGCCAGAGCTCGTCAGCAAGATCTACGAAATATTCGGCGCATTCCCGGGCAATGGCTGGGGCATGACCGAAACCATGGCGACGGTTACCTCGCATGTCGCCGAAGATTATCTGAATCGTCCCGACAGCTGTGGTCCGGCCGTTGCAGTCTCGGACGTGAAAATCATGTCAGAGGATGGATCGACCGAGTTGCCTGTCGGCGAAGTCGGTGAATTGTGGGCACGCGGCCCGCAAATCGTCAAAGGCTATTGGAACCGTCCCGACGCCACCGCAGAGACATTTGTTGATGGCTGGGTGCGCACGGGCGATCTTGCCCGCGTCGATGACGAAGGCTTTTGCTTCATCGTTGATCGCGCCAAGGACATGATCATTCGCGGCGGCGAGAATATCTATTCGTCTGAAGTCGAGAATATCTTGTACGAACATCCCGCGGTCACCGATGCCGCGCTGATTGGCATTCCGCACCAGACACTCGGCGAAGAACCCGCGGCTGTAGTCCATCTGGCGCCCGGCATGACCGCAAGCGAGGACGAACTGCGCGAATATGTCAGCGCACGATTGGCAAAATTCAAAGTGCCCGTGAAGATCATCTTCACCCAGGATACCCTGCCGCGCAATGCCAATGGCAAAATCCTGAAACGCGATTTGAAGGCCTTGTTCTAACGCAGCCAACGGG
This sequence comes from uncultured Sphingorhabdus sp., assembly GCA_964502655.1. Lineage (GTDB taxonomy): Bacteria > Pseudomonadota > Alphaproteobacteria > Sphingomonadales > Sphingomonadaceae > Sphingorhabdus_B. The sequence continues at coordinate 3,557 of CAZCXQ010000059.1, read as the reverse complement.
GCGGATTCACATTTGTTTTTGATGCTGCGCCGCCCTATAAGGCGGCAAATCAAAATCAAAGGAATCTCCCATGCATAACGCCGATCCTGTCGTCATCCTGTCCTACGCCCGCACGCCAATGGGGGCCATGCAAGGGGCGTTGGCAGACGTTTCTGCGACCGAGCTTGGCGCGACTGTGGTGAAGGCCGCGGTTGAACGCGCTGGCGTCGACGGCGCGGCGATTGAGCGCATTTACATGGGTTGTGTGCTGCCGGCAGGCCTTGGCCAAGCCCCTGCCCGTCAGGCCGCGATTAAAGCGGGCCTGCCCAAATCTGTGCAAGCAACGACGGTGAACAAGGTTTGCGGTTCGGGCATGCAGACCGTCATCATGGGCAGCGAAGCACTCGCCGCTGGCTCGGTCGATTATGTTATCGCCGGCGGCATGGAAAGCATGACGAACGCGCCCTATTTGCTGAAAAAGCATCGCAGTGGCGCGCGCATCGGTCATGACACCGCCTACGACCATATGTTCCTTGATGGACTGGAAGACGCATATGAAGCGGGCCGCGCCATGGGCACGTTCGCGCAAGACACCGCAGACGAATATCAGCTGACGCGCGAAGCACAGGATGGTTACGCAATTGAATCGCTGCGCCGCGCACAAAGCGCGATTGCAGATGGCGCGTTTAAGGCGGAAATCGTTCCGGTGACCGTTGCCACACGCAAGGGCGACGTCATCGTCGACACCGATGAACAACCGGGCAAAGGCATGCCCGACAAGATTCCAACGCTCAAGCCAGCCTTTGCGAAGGACGGTACAATCACGGCCGCCACCAGCTCGTCGATTTCAGATGGTGCCGCCGCGCTTGTGCTCACGCGCCAATCGGTCGCCGACGCCAATGGCCAAACACCGGTTGCGCGTATCGTCGCGCACGCGGCGCACGCGCAGGAACCATCGGCATTCACCACGGCACCGGTCGGCGCTATCAACACATGCTTGGCCAAGGCTGGCTGGACCATCGCTGACGTTGATCTGTTCGAAGTGAATGAAGCATTTGCCTGCGTCGCGATGTTTGCGATGCACGATCTTGGCATAGCGCATGACAAGATTAATGTTCATGGCGGCGCCACGGCATTGGGCCATCCCATTGGTGCATCGGGTGCGCGGATCATCACAACCTTGGTCGCCGCGCTTCAGCGCCATGGCAAGAAACGCGGCCTGGCATCGCTGTGCATTGGCGGCGGCGAAGCGACGGCTTTGGCAATCGAGCTAATCTGATCGATACAATTTGTGACAACAATGTCTGATTTCTGAACGGCTTATTCGACGCCCGTTCACGGTCTGAAGTCCATCTAGGGAACGTCAACGCAATTGGTGCGTTTACGCCCAGAGAAAAGGACAGAAGACCATGAAGACCAAATTTTTGATCGCAGCGGTCATCGCCACCACCTTAACACCGATGGCGGCGCAGGCGCAGACACGTGAACTTAATCGTGATCGTCAGGAAATCCGTCAGGAAAAGCGCGATGTGCAGGATGCACGCCGCTATGGCGACCGTCAGGATGTTCGCGAAGAGCGTCGTGACGTCCGCGAAGCCCGTCAGGAATATAAGGAAGATTGGCGCGAATATCGGCAGAAGAACCGCCGTGCTTTTCAGGCAAGCCGTTTTAACGCGCCGTTCCGTTATCGCACATTCAACAACGGCGTAAGCATTGGCGCGAGCTATTATGCGCCGCGCTACCGGGTGAGCAACTACGCGAACTATCGCCTGCCGCACCCGGGCCGATATCAAACCTATGTGCGTCACTATAATGACGTGCTGCTGGTGAATATACGCACCGGCCGAGTTATTAGAGCCTATCGCGGCTTTTACCTCTAAAGCGTTCAATCCTCCCTGAACGCTTTGGGCCGTCGGAGACATCCGGCGGCCCTTTGTTTTTTGCCGCGTGCAGGTTAAGCATGCGGCATGAATATCGTCTTCGTCCTCTTCGACAATGTCACGCAACTCGACTTTACGGGGCCGGTGCAATTCCTCTCGCGATTGCCGGGCGCGGATGTTCATGTCGTCAGCAAAACGGGCACGGCGGTGACCACCGATAGCGGCTTTTCCATTCTCCCAAGGTCCAGCTTCGCAGACTGCCCGCAGGCGGACATAATCTGCGTGCCGGGCGGTCATGGTGTGCGCGACGCGATTGCTGATGCGCAGATCGTCGATTTCGTCCGCACGCAAGCACGCGGCACGCAATATATCACCAGCGTGTGCACCGGTGCCTTCATATTGGGCGCGGCCGATTTGCTGCGCGGCAAAGACGCGACATGCCACTGGGCTTACACACATTTATTACCGATGTTTGGCGCAACGCATCGCGCCGCGCGTGTGGTCCGCGATGGCAATTTGGTCACCGCAGGCGGCGTCACGTCGGGCATCGACTTCGCGCTTGAACTGATTTCAGACATTGCAGGCGAGGATGTTGCGCGCACCATCCAGCTCGCGCTCGAATATGATCCGGCACCGCCGTTTAGCGGCGGAACGCCGGCAAATGCTCCGGATGCGATTCTGTCCAACCTGCGCGCGCGCGTCTATGAAAAGGCCGCAACCGAGATGGAAAGCGCCATAAAAAAGATAATTTAACCCGTCAGTTAAATTCCCACTGGACGAAGCCCATTCGAGGGCATAGCCTTTCCGTCGAGGGGGAGAAAAATATGACGAAGAAGCTTTGGTTCGCAGCCGCATTTGCTGGCGCGACATTATTATTATTGGGTTCTTGCCAAAAAGTAGCAGGCCCGACTGATGTGCCCGCATTCGCGAAGATTAACGGTGATTATCTGAAAACCGGTGGTGATGGCTCAAACTGGGCGATGACGGGCTTCAATTATAATGAACAGCGGCACAGCCCGCTTACCCAAATTAACGACAGCAATGTGCAGGATCTGGGCATTGCCTGGTTCGCTGACTTACCCGACGCACGTGGGCAGGAAGCAACACCCGTGGTTGTCGACGGCAAAATGTTTGTCTCGACCGCCTGGTCCAAAGTATTTTCTTATGACGCCAAAACTGGCAAACCATTGTGGAGCTTCGATCCCGAAGTCGACAAAGCGCGCGGGGTCAAAGCCTGCTGCGACGTGGTCAACCGCGGCGTTGCGTTCTGGAAAGGCAGCGTTTTTGTCGGAACCATCGACGGACGCTTGATTTCCTTGGACGCCACCACGGGCAAGCAATTGTGGAGTGTCCAAACGCTTGACCTCAAATCCAACGGCACCATCACGGGCGTGCCACGGGTCGTAAAGGACAAGGTGGTTATTGGCTTTGGCGGCGCAGAGTTCGGCGCGCGCGGTTATGTGACCGCATATGACGCTGCGACCGGCAAACAGGCATGGCGTTTTTACACCACGCCCAATCCCAAGGGTGAGCCCGACAATGCCGCGAGCGATAAGATCTTAAAAACAGCGGCAACCAAAACATGGAGCTCAAAACCCAAAAAGGGTGACTGGCGCGAAAGCGGCGGCGGTGGCACCGTGTGGGACGCAATCGTCTATGATGCCGAGTTGGACCAATTATACCTTGGCGTTGGCAACG
>CAZCXQ010000058.1:0-10456 GCA_964502655.1 uncultured Sphingorhabdus sp. | reverse complement strand
GCCGCGGCTGCACTCGCTGCTGCGCAGCCTGAATTGGCGCGTGGCGTATCCAAGGGCGTTCTGCATAAGAACACAGCATCGCGCAAATTTGGTCGCCTCACAAAGGCGGTTGGCGGTCTCGCCTAACCCATGTTTTACAGGCTGGCTGGTCCAGCCTAAAAATTTGAAACCCGCCATAATCCTGGCGGGTTTTTTATTGTCCACTGTCGCAAAGGCAAAGGCGACGGATTTCCCGCGATTCGGAAGATATCCACAGATATTTTTCGAAAAAATACATTAAAATCAGATGGTTATAAATTAATTAACGCATTTGCTTGGCTGTTGCCGAGTCAATGGCATTTATTTCAGTTTTTTTGCAGCGCTGCACTTGATCGACTCGTTTCGAGCGGTCTAAGAAACTGTTTCCAGCAATGCATGACGACAGTCGGGCAGTGCCTCACATGGAGAATTGGACGTGGCGACCGCTGCATTTGGCAACAAATGCACAGGGTTCGTGTGTTCGGTTGGCATGTGGGCAGATAGCACGCGGTTATGTTGGCCTGGATGGGGTGGAAAATTGGGGGCAGGCACGTTGGCCGAACATAAAGCAGTATCGCAAATGACATTAGATCAACCGCATGGTGAAAATGCCGGCCTGACGTTGAAATCCCGTTTTGATGCCGATTGGCAGACAATCTCATCGGGCTTGCGCCGCGATTTGGGCGCGCAAATATATGGCCAATGGATTCGCTCCATCACCCTTGGTGATTTTTGTGACCTGACGGGTACGCTCGAACTTCTTCTACCCTCCGATTTTTCGGCAAGCTGGGTGTCCGATCATTATGCCGATCGCCTGCGTTTGGCTTGGTCGAGCACCAATAAAAGCGTGAAGCAGCTCAAAATCCGCACACGCCCCGGCGCACCGCGCGTCGAATTGCTCCGTGCGTCGACAAACGCTGAACGCATTGTCGCGCAAGAAGCGAATGACGCTCTGCCGCCCCGTTCGGCTCTTGATCCGCGCATGACGTTTGCGAATTTCGTCAAAGGCCAAACCAATGTTCTCGCGCTCAGCGCTGCAGAACGTGTGGCATCGAAAGACAAGCCGCTTTTCAATCCCCTTTATCTTCAAGCGGCAACGGGTCAGGGCAAAACCCACCTGATGCATGCCATCGGTCATGCTTATGCCGAAGTGAACCCCGACGCGCAGATCATTTATATGTCTGCGGAAAAGTTCATGATGGAGTTTGTGACCGCGATGCGGCGCAAGGAAGTCATGGAATTCAAGGCGCGCTTGCGGGCCGTCGATGTGTTGTTGATTGATGATATTCAGTTCATCATCGGCAAAGTGTCGACCCAAGAAGAGTTCCTCCACACCATCGACGCCATCATCGGTGCGGGCAAACGCCTCGTCGTTGCTGCCGACCGCGCACCGCAAGCGCTTGACGGTGTTGATCAGCGTATCCTGTCGCGTCTGTCGATGGGTCTGGTCGCGGACATTCAACCAGCGGACCTTGAGCTGCGCCGCCTCATTCTCGAACAGCGCCTTGCCAACATGCCTGAAGCGCAAGTTGGTGAAGATGTGATCGAATTTCTGGCCCGCACCATCAGCCGCAATGTGCGCGAACTGGAAGGTGGCCTGAACAAGCTGCTGGCATATGCCCAGTTGACCGGCAAGCCCGTGACCCGGACCTTGGCGGAAGAGCAGCTGAAAGATATTTTGAGCGCTTGCCGCCGCCGTATCACGATTGACGAAATCCAGCGTGCGGTATGCGAATATTATCGCATCGACCGGAGCGAAATGTCATCGAAGCGCCGTGCGCGCGCCGTTGTCCGCCCGCGTCAGGTTGCCATGTATCTCGCCAAGGTCATGACACCACGCAGCTATCCGGAAATCGGACGCAAATTTGGCGGACGTGATCATTCGACGGTAATTCACGCCGTGCGCTTGGTCGAAGGCTTGCGTCAGCAGGACAGCGATATGGACAATGATGTCCGCGCGCTGCTCCGTCAGCTCGAAGCGTAATCCACCCCTTTTCAACATCCTTTCCAGAGCCTATCCACTGATGGGGAATCGGAAGGGATGCGATGGGACAATCTTGTGCGTCATGCGGGTCGGCAAATGCGGTTCGCGCGCTATTTTGTGGCCATTGCGGCGCTGCGCTGAAAGCGCGACCTGTGTCCCGGGCGGCCCCTAAACGCTCACGAGTGATGCCGGTCGCGGCGCTGCTTATTCTGCTGGTTTTCGTAGCTTTATATTTCTGGCTGTTTGTCCTTGATGACATGCAGAACGGTTCGGCAACGCCAACGGCCGATCAGAGCACAAGCGCGCCTGCCGCAGCCCAGATTTTCTTCACAATGACCGAAGTGAATATTCGCGACAAGCCGACCACTGCCGACAGCGTGATATTGGGCAAATTGCCGCGCGGCTCGCAAGTGACGGGCGTTGTTCAGCCGGGTTCCGCGCCCGGTGATGGTTGGATTGCATTGAGCGACGGCAATGGCTTCATCGCGATGGTCAATCTTTCACCCTCGAAACCACCCGAGCTTGTCAGCTTGTTGAACGATCAATCATGGGGCGTCGATGCGCCCGTTGATGTGTGGGCGACGACGGCGTCGGACAGCGCGCTGATTGATCGTGTGCGCGTGGACACCACGCTAAAATTGGTTGGCCTTACCGCCGACAACTTCATTGAGGTGAAGCTTCCCGATAATCGCTATGGCTATCTGGCCGACGGAAAATCCATAATGGCGCGCTTGGGGGGTAAACCGATTGCCATTGGCTTCAATCCGCAAACATGTGCCTTCAGTGGTGAGATTGGCGCGGAATTTACCAAAATTGGCGCGCGGCTTCGGGCGCAATGGCAAGCATTGGAAGCCAAAGAATATGCTGACGAGGCTGCGCGCGAAAAAGCCTATGCAAAGGTCGAAGGCAAAAGCAGCTATGCGCGCCTGCGCCGTTCATTTGATGGATTGTCGCTCACGGCGCTTGGCCAGCATTATGAATCGCAGTCGCTATATTTCGCGGACCCGCCCGCCAAGGTCATCGCCGTTTTTCGCGACAATGGATTTAACATCGGGCCCGATGGCATATTCAGGGCAACCGAACTTTACGCCGGCATATCGAGCACCCGGGGTGAGGGCACGGCCTATGGCCAAACCGAGCTGAGTTGCGGAGTCTGATCCGCAAGCTTCGCTAATTTTGCGAAGTGCTTAGTTTAGAAGGTTAGCGCTTTTCCTCTGGCGCAACCGAGATACGGACCGTTTCGCCGCCATTGCCGGGGAATCCTGTAAACATCGCCTCAACCAGATTTGGTACCAGATAAGGCAGCTTGTTTGACCGTGACTTGGCTTCCGCCTTGCCTTCAAACAAGCGCTTGCCGTCGCCGTTACGGTCAATCTTCATATCGAGATTGGCGGTATACACGGTGAAGCTATCGATTTCATAGGGGCGGTTGAAGCCGCTATACAGGAATGGATCATAATAGCCGACGACGTAACGCGCGCCGCGACGGGTGCGCACGACATAGGGCCGGTAAAAGCTACCAAAACCCCAATAAGGGTCATAAAATGGATCTTGGCGAACGATATTGCGTTCCTTGCCCTGATCGACCGCATAATCGAGCGAGACGGTCATATCTGCATTTGCGCCCGTCGCGGGCACATAACCAATTTCCTGAAGCTCGTTCGCCACCAAAGCGGCATATTGGCCAAATTCAATGCCGCCTGCATTGTCCGGGTTGGCCGCGCGGATAACGAAGGTTTGGCCCTGCGGCGCGGGCAATTGCTGAAACCGCGAGACATCAGCGTTAAACGGCGTTGCGCAGGCACCAAGTGCCAGCAATGCTATGGGGGCAAGAAAAGTTGCGACCTTTTTCATCATTTCACATCCTCAAAGCTGCGACCGCGCGCCGTCGATAGCATAACGCGTTTTGTTTAGGATAGTTTCGCTGAACTGTGGTTGAACGGCGCCAGAGCACAATTTAGCGCAGAAGACCAAGCGCAGCGTAGGCCGCTTTCAACGTTGGTCCGCCAAGCTCACGCGCTTTCGCCGCCCCCTTGGCAAGCGCGGCGTCGATTTGCTCATGGTCATCCTTCAGAACAGCGAAGCGCTCCGAAATGGGGCGCAGATGTTCAATGACGATTTCTGCCAATGCCGGTTTGAATGCGCCAAAACCCTGACCACCGAAACGCGAGAGTGTCGCCTCGGTGGTTTCTTCGGCAAAGGCGGCATAAATGCCAACGAGATTTTTTGCTTCAGGGCGGCCTTCAAGGCCAGCCGGTTCCGACGGAAGTGCTTCAGGATCGGTCTTCGCCTTCTTGATTTTGCTCAGGATGGTGTCGGCATCGTCGATCAGGTTAATCCGGCTCATATCGCTCGGATCCGACTTCGACATTTTCGAGCTGCCATCGCGTAGCGACATGATGCGCGCGGTTTCTTTGGGAATGATGGGATCGGGCAAGGTGAAGATATCGGCGCCGTTTCCGAAGTCCGTGTTGAATTTCTGGGCAATGTCGCGCGCAAGTTCCAAATGCTGCTTTTGGTCTTCGCCGACCGGAACATGCGTCGCCTGATATAATAAGACGTCTGCGGCCTGAAGCACGGGGTAGGTGAACAGCGCGATGCTGGCGCCTTCGCGGTTCTTGCCTGACTTGTCCTTGAACTGCGTCATGCGGTTCAGCCAACCCATGCGCGCTGTGCCCGTCAACAACCACTGAAGCTCCGCATGGGCAGGGACCTGCGCTTGGTTGAACAATATCGCCTTGTCGGTGTCCAGTCCGCACGCGAGCAAGGCAGCGGCCATCTCGCGCGTGTTCGCGGTCAACTCGGCCGGATCATGCGGCATGGAAATCGCGTGTAAATCGGCAAGGAAATACAGGCATTCCATGTCATCCTGCATCTTAACCCAGTTGCGTATCGCGCCCAGATAATTGCCCAAGTGCAGATTGCCGGTGGGTTGAATGCCAGAAACGACGCGCATGATGATTACTCGCTTATATTGGCCGCGGGCGAGGCTGCACGCCGGCGGAACAGGGATTTTAATTCTTGAATTCGGTAAGCGCCAAAAAGCAATATGGCCAGCGCATATACAGCGCCGCCAGCGCTGACGAGAACCGACAGCACCGCGATGCGTCGCCACAATCCCGTGCCCAATTGATCTTCAATGATTTCATTGCCGAAAAACAGCGCGACGCCCATCAATGCTGCAGCCAGAATAATGCGCCACGCCTTTTGCTTGAGCCGCGCATCGACCGCGATATGCCCGCGTTTGCGCAAGGTGAACCATAGCAAGGCGACATTGACCCAGGCTGATATGGCAGTCGCAACGCCAACGCCAATATGCGCGAGTGGCCAGATAAGAATGAGGTTCCCGATGAGGTTCACCAACATCGACCACAAAGCCAGCCGCAGCGGCGTTTTGGTGTCGCTGCGCGCGTAAAATCCCGGCGTCAGCACCTTGATAAGGACATAAGCCGGCACGCCTGCTGAGAAAGCCATCAGGACAGCGGCGGTCCCCCGCGTGTCGGCGGCTGTGAACGCGCCATGTTCAAATATGCCATGGACGATTGGTATCGCCGAAACGATCAGGGCCGCCGTTGCGGGCATGGCGAAGAACAACGCCAGTTCGACAGCACGATTTTGCGTGTCGGACGCTGCCTTGCTATCGGCACCGGCGATTTGCCGCGAAAGCGCAGGCAGGATCGCGGTACCAATCGCGATGCCAATCAATCCCAATGGCAGCTGGTTCAAACGGTCTGCATAATAGAGCCATGACACCGACCCTTCCGGCAAGAACCGCGCCGCGAGTGACGTGGAGATAAGAAGGTTGAATTGAATGGCGCCTTGGCCAATCGCCGCTGGCGCAATCAAGGCGAGCATCAGTTTTACGTCGGGCGTTAGGCGCGGTAATGCAAGCTTCAGGCTAGCCCCTGCGCGGTGGCACGCCCACATCAGCCACAGCAATTGGAGCGCGCCGGAAACGGTGACCGCTATCGCCTGCGTGACCGCGGTTTCAACTTCGCTGTCACCTCGGAAGAAAATCAGCGCGATAATCATGCAGATATTCAACAATATCGGCGCGGCGGCATTGACCCAGAAACGGTTCAGTGAATTCAATATTCCGCCCAGCAGTGACACCAATGAGATGAGCGCGAGATAGGGAAAGGTGATAATCGTCAGATGGCGTGCGAGCGCAAATTTCTCCGGCCCGCCATCGGGAAAGCCGCCGGTCATCGCCCAGACAACGGGACCCGCCGCCAACATCATGACGCCCGTGAACAGCACCAGAAATGGGAATAGCACGGACAGCACTTGGCTCGCGAATGTGCGCGCGGCGGTAAGGCCCGTTTGTGCTTTTTCGCGTTCAGCCTCGGTCATTTTCTTGTTGAACAGAGGGACAAAAACTGCCGCGAATGCGCCTTCGGCGAACAATGCACGAAACAGGTTGGGCAGCCGCCACGCAATCAGAAACGCGTCGGACGCAAGCCCTGCACCGACGTAGCGCGCCATCAACATATCGCGCACAAGACCAAGCACGCGGCTGACCAAAGTCAGCCCCCCAATGGTAATGCTGTTGCGAACCAGGCTCATATGTTCACCTGGTGCCTTCGGCTTCAGGCTTCGCCTGCAGGCTGCGTTTCTGCCATCTGCTGTGCTTGCGCCAGCTGCTGGAGATACAATGCATTGAAATCAATCGGCTCGAGAACGAGCGGCGGATAGCCTGCGTCGCGAACGGCATCGGCAACAACCCGGCGTGCAAATGGGAACATCAGACGTGGCGCTTCACCGAAAAGGAACGGGTGCGCTTGCTCTTCGGTGACGTTACGCAGACCAAAAAGCGTACCATATTCGAGTTCGACCGAGAAATGGACGCCATTCTCGCCTTCGGCTTTGACCGCGAGCTTCAAGGTGACTTCATGCACTTCTTCCGTGACGGCATTGGCATGAATATTTACTTGGACGTCGATTTGCGGACCCGCTTCCCAGTTAAAGCTATGCGGCGCATGTGGGTTTTCTACCGACAAGTCCTTGATATACTGGTTCAACATACCGACCGCCGGTGCGGTATCTGCGCCATTGGCTTTTACATTTTCGGAAACGATGGTGTCTGCTTCGTCAGCCATGTGATGTCGTGCTTTCCTAATGATTGTCATGAACGCCAAATGGCGTCCCCTAATGGCCGTCGCGCCTAGCAGGGTGACCGACAAAGGGCAATCATTGTTGCACATGCGGTAAGCCGCACTTTTCTTTGGGTGAAGCCCTTTGAAACCCGTAACATTAGTGCTTATATGGTATTGAGGCAGAGCTGGATGGGCGATATTCGGTGCAGTCATTATTATATGCCGGACTTATTTGGCGCATGGAGGCGTTGTGACTTTCACTATTGTATTGCTTGCTCTTGTTGCAGCGTTCCTTGGCCTTCGGCTTTATTCGGTGCTGGGTAAACGCACGGGTCACGAACAGGAACCCGTTGCGCGCCGTCCGATTGAAACAACAGCCCAGCCGATGCTGCGTCAGCCTTTGGCAGGCAGTGAGGCCGCAGTGGCCATTCCGGCGAATGACATCTCGAATGTCGACATGGCTGCACAAAGCGGCATCAAAGCAATTGCCAATGCGGACCGCAGCTTTGATCTTGCGCTGTTCATAGAGGGGTCGAAATCCGCCTATAAAATGGTGCTTGAGGCCTATTGGCGTGGTGACAAGGAAGCGCTGCGTTTCCTATGTGATGACGATGTTTTTGACAGTTTTGCCGAGGCCATTGATGGTCGCGAAGCGCGCGGTGAGACATTGGCCAATCGCTTGGTGCGGATCGACGAAGTACGTGTTGTCGATGCCAGCTACGACCATCCCATGGCGCGTGTTACCGTTCGGTTTGATGCCGACATCGCCGCAATGGTGAAGGACGCCGATGGAAACATCATCGGCGGTTCGATGACCGACGCTGTTGAAACGCATGATATCTGGACGTTCATGCGCGATGTTAAGTCAAGCGGCCGCAACTGGAAGCTTGACGAAACCGACTCTGTCTGATTCACCCGCGCGATGAAACGCGCCCTCTTTGCCTTAGGCTTATCCGCTCTTACCCTGTCCGCTTGTTCGGGCGGCATCATCCCAAACGACGTGCCGACCGCATCGACGGGTGCATCGCGTTCATCGCCTGATGCCCGTTTGCCGGAAAAGGCCAGCAAGCCTATTCCATCCACGCCCGAGGCAACGCTGGCTGCACCCATCCCGGCAGGCGACGGTTCGACCGCGGCGAGCTTAGGCGTCGTGCGTGGGCCAGAAATTGGATCGCTGCAGGTCGATGCCCGCAAGGCAACGCTTGCCATGGATAGTTTCCGCACCAGCTGCCCTGGCCTTGTTCGGCGCACTGACAGCAGCGGCCTTACCCAAGGTGCCGACTGGGTTCCCGCCTGCGACGCCGTAAAAACATGGACGGGTGACGCAATATCCTTCTTCGCGGCATATATGGATGCGGTGCAAGTCGGTGACGGCAAGGCGTTCGCCACAGGCTATTATGAACCCGAGATTGCCGGGTGCCGCACGCGGCAGGCGGGTTGTGAAGTGCCGATCTATAAACGGCCACCCGACCTGATTGATGTCGACCTTGGGCTGTTTTCCGATGATTTAAAGGGCAAGAATATTCGGGGTAAAGTCAGTGGCACCAAGTTGGTGCAATATGATGACCGTGCCGCGATTGAAGGTGGCTCTTTGACGGGTCGCGGCCTTGAAATCGCATATGCAAATGATGCCATCGAATTTTTCTTCCTGCAAATTCAGGGGTCAGGGCGGCTCAGGCTGCCCGATGGCGGCGTGATGCGTATTGGCTATGAAAGCCAAAACGGGCGTGGCTACACCGGCATTGGCCGGTTGATGAAGGATCGCGGCCTTATCACCGATGGTTCGATGCAGGGCATTGTCGCCTATTTGCGTGCCAATCCTGAAGAGGGCCGCAAAGTCATGCAGGAAAACAAGAGTTTCGTGTTTTTCCGCGAACTGACCGGCGCTGGGCCGCTTGGCGCAATGGGCTATCCGGTCGTTGGCGAAGCAAGCGTCGCGGTTGACGTCAAATTTATCCCGCTCGGCGCGCCACTGTGGCTGTCGATGGACCGTGCCGAACCGAATGGCGTCTGGGTTGCCCAAGACACCGGCGGCGCAATTAAGGGCGCAAACCGGATTGATACATTTTGGGGTGCCGGTGACCGGGCACGTGCCATCGCGGGCGGTATGGCGGCACGCGGCGCGGCGCTGATTTTCTTACCCAAGGCGGCAGTCACCCGGCTCGGGCTATAAATTCGCCATGGCGCGGCATTTGGACAGTAATGAAAAGGCGCTTTGGGGGAAAGTTATCGCCACGGTCAGCCCGATACATGCAACCAAAGCAAAGCCGCAGCCCGTGGTTGCGGCCGCATCGGACAAAGCGCTCTTGGCCAAGCATCTGAATGCCAAGCCCAAGCCGATACGTAGCGAACCTGCGAAGATTGTTCCGGCACCGCAAAGCAAGATTGCACCTGTCCCGCACAATCTGGATGGCCATTGGGACCGACGGATCACGCGCGGCAGCATCATGCCCGATGTCAGCGTGGATTTGCACGACGCCTCATTGTCGGGTGCCTATGCGCGGCTCGACGGCGCGCTTGAGCAGGCGATAGCGCAAAGGATGAAGGTCGTCCTTTTGGTGACTGGCAAGCAACGCGCGCATGATCGCGCAAGTGGTCAGGGCAGGGGCGCGATTGCCGCCGTTGTCCGCGATTGGCTCGCGGCGTCACGACACGCGCGGAGCATCTCTGCTGTCCGCAACGCGCACCCCCGGCATGGCGGGGCAGGCGCGCTGTATATCATGCTGAAAAGCTAGGGTCTGACCCTAGCTGCCCAGCATCCGGATCGCGACGCGCCGGTAGATTTCGGTGAGCGCAGTGAGGTCGGCAATGGCGACCGCTTCGTCCAATTTATGCATTGTTGCGTTGCACAGCCCGAATTCAACGACGGGGCAGATTTTCGTCAGGAACCGCGCGTCGGATGTTCCGCCGGTGGTCGATGGTTCGGGCGTAACGCCCATAACGGCCTCGACAGCTTCCGAAATGGCTGCCGACAGTTCGCCCGGCGGGGTCAGGAACGCCTCGCCCGAAATCATGGCGGTCAAAGTGCCGCCGCCCTTTTCGACAAGCGCTTGCATCTGCGCCACGAGCGCCTCGCCGCTTTGCAGGTCATTGAACCGGATCGACAATCGGGCTTCTGCCTTTGCCGGAATGACGTTGGTCGCTTTATTGCCGACAGCCAGGTCCGTGATCTCAATATTGCTTGGCTGGAACCAGTCGGTGCCCGCGTCCAGCGTAATCGCTTCGATCTCCGACAATATCGCCACGAGCTTTGGAATGGGGTTATCGGCCAAATGCGGATAGGCGACATGGCCCTGCGTTCCGGTAACCGAAATCCACATATTCACGGACCCGCGGCGGCCGATTTTCATCATGTCGC
>CAZCXQ010000057.1:0-10590 GCA_964502655.1 uncultured Sphingorhabdus sp. | reverse complement strand
GATGACCGGCGGTGGCCCGCGGGTCACGATGGTAATCCGGCTGATGGCATGATCTTCGCTGATATCGGCAACGGTCAAACTGTCGATGTTGTAACCGCGCGACGTGAACATGCCCGCGATCCGCGCCAGCGTGCCTGCTTCGTTATCTACGGTCAGCGTAAGCACATGCCGTTCGGTGAGTTCCTGTTTGATATGCATTATACGAGCGCCTTTGCTTCGTCGTCCATCGTCCCTGATACTTCATCGGAATGCAGGATCATGTCCGTATGGGCCGCGCCTGAAGGTATCATCGGGAAGCAATTTGCGGTTTTGTGCACGCGGCAATCGAACATCACCGGGCCGTCATGGGCAAGCATTTCGGCTATGGCATCATCCAGCTTGGCCGGGTCACTGCAACGTATGCCTTTCCATCCATAAGCTTCGGCCAGCGCCACAAAATCGGGCAAGCTGTCTGAATAGCTTTCTGAAAAGCGGCTTTCATAGGTCAGCTCTTGCCACTGGCGCACCATGCCCATCCATTCATTGTTCAGGATGAAGACCTTGACCGGCAAACGATATTGCGTCGCGGTTGCCATTTCCTGAATATTCATCTGGATCGATGCTTCGCCAGCGATATCGATTACCAGCGCGTCCGGATTACCCATTTGTGCACCGACCGCTGCGGGCAGGCCATAGCCCATGGTTCCCAAGCCGCCACTGGTGAGCCATTTGTTGGGGGCATCAAAATGGAAATGCTGTGCCGCCCACATTTGGTGCTGCCCAACTTCCGTCGTGATGATCGGCGCTTTGTCTTTGGTGGCCGCGAACAAACGTTCAATCGCATATTGCGGCATGATTTCCTGCGTGCTGCCGGGGTAGCTGAGGCAGTCGACTGCGCGCCAGCCTTTGATACGTGCCCACCAGTCATCCAACGCCGCGGCTTTATATTTACGGCCTTTCCACACTTCGATCATTTGCCGCATCGCCGCGCCAACATCCGCCACGATGGGCAGATCAACGCGTACCGTTTTGTTGATCGAACTGCGGTCGATATCGATGTGGATTTTGATGCTGTTGGGTGAAAAGGCGTCCAAGCGACCTGTAACGCGGTCGTCGAAACGCGCGCCTAGGCATAGCATCACGTCGCACTGGTTCATCGCCATATTGGCTTCATATGTGCCATGCATGCCAAGCATACCCAGCCATGCGTCGCCTGAGGCAGGATACGCCCCAAGGCCCATGAGGGTTGAGGTGACAGGCGCGCCGCACAGTTCGGCGAGCTCACGCAGTGCTGCGCTTGCATCGGGGCCGGAATTGATGATGCCGCCGCCGGTATAGAGGATTGGCGCCTTTGCATTGGCCAACAGCTCAACCGCGCGATTGATTTCGGCGTAATCGGCTTCGCCCGCAGGGCTAAACCGCGACGACGTTGGACGCTTTACGTCGGTGGATGCCGTCGCAACCTGAACATTTTTCGGAATGTCGATGACAACGGGGCCAGGGCGTCCCTTGGTCGCGATGGCAAAAGCCTCACGCACGGTGGATGCGAGGTCCGCGGGATCTTTCACAAGATAATTGTGCTTTGAACAGTGGCGCGTGATGCCCACCGTGTCCGCTTCCTGAAACGCGTCTGTGCCGATCAAGTTGGTGGCAACCTGTCCCGTCAAAACGATTAGCGGGATGGAATCAAGAAATGCGTCGGCAATGCCCGTGACGGCATTGGTTGCGCCGGGGCCTGACGTGACCAGCACGACGCCCGGCTTGCCCGTCGAACGTGCGTAACCTTCTGCTGCATGCGCAGCGCCGGCTTCGTGACGGACGAGGACGTGACGGATTTTCTTATGCTGAAACAGTGCGTCATAAATGGGCAGAACTGCGCCGCCGGGATAGCCGAATACGGTGTCCACACCCTGTTCGATCAAGGTATCGATCAATATTTCTGCACCGGATTTTTCGGGCACTGTAAAGTCCTCACTCATTATGAAACTGCCCTATGTTGCAGCGCAACACAGTAGGCAAGAGCGGGCTAGCTAGAGATTACAAAATGACATGTCAACGATAATCATTGAAATATTGTTTCAAAATAACGTCTATTTGAGTCATTTATTTCATCAAGGATACGGGGCCATGCGGCGGGGGCTTGGTTCCTGAACCAGGTAAACTGCCGCTTTGCATATTGACGGGTCGCAATTTGGCCGCGTTCGATGGCTTCTGCCTCTGACATAGTGCCGCCAAGAAGCGCCGCGATCTCTGGAACGCCAATGGCCCGCATGATTGGCGCATCATGGGGCATCTCCCGCGCCAATAAGGCTTCAACCTCCTGAATAGCGCCGCTTTGCATCATCTGTTCGAACCGTATGTCACACCGTTGATATAGCCATTCACGCGGTGGCAAGAGGAGGAGGGGGTGCAGCGATATGTCTTGCGCGATGCCACCTGTCTTAATTTTGCGCCATTCGCGGATGCTGCGCCCCGTGCCCTCAATAACCTCAAGCGCGCGGGTGATACGGATGATATCCGCAGGGCCCAAGGTTGCGGCCATAGCGGGGTCGCGCTTTTGAAGCGCCGCATAGGCTTGTGCGACGGGCAGCGCGCGAATGCGGGCGCGCAATTCCGGATCGATATCGGGTATGGGCGCGATACCGTCGAGTAATGTCTGGATATACAGGCCACTGCCACCGACCAGTACAGGCAGCGCGCCTGCATCATGCGCTTCGTCAATGGCGTCTTTGGCATCATTGGCCCAGCGCGCCGCCGAACAATGCGTTTGGCCGTCCAGATATCCGAATAAACGGTGCGGCGCGCTGCGTTGTTCGCTTTCGGTAGGCTGGGCGCTGAGTATCGGCAGGTCGGAATAAACTTGCGCGCTATCGGCGTTGATAATCACGACATTGCGCGACTTCGCCAATTGTAGCGCTAATGCTGTCTTGCCGCTTGCGGTTGGACCCGCAATAAGCGCGACCATCTTTTTAGGATTCGAAATGCCCATCTTAACCCTGATAGCAGCAGATTCTTTGGAAAGCGGCATAATTTCAGAAGCCTGCGACCGATTGGCTGCACATACATGCGTTCCAGCAACCACGGACTGGCTGGCGGAGGGCAGGGCCGTGGACATTCGCTTTGACGGCGCTCTGGCAGATGCGCGCGCCGCGGTTGCCATCTTCGAAGACCGCGTCGATGTCGTCGTCCAATATGAAGAGCAACGGCGCAAAATGCTGTTGGTGTCCGACATGGATAGCACGATGATTACGGTCGAATGCATCGATGAGCTGGCTGACTTTGCCGGAATAAAGCCCGAAATCGCCGCAATTACCGAGCGGGCCATGGCGGGGGAGCTGGACTTTGCCGAGGCGTTAAGGGCGCGTGTTGCGTTGCTGGCTGGGCTTGATGCCGACATGATCCAGCAATGCCTGCATGAACGCGTCCTCCCTATGCCGGGGGCAGAGACATTGGTGCGCACCATGGCTGCATGGGGTGCACATGCCGTGCTGGTATCGGGGGGCTTTACCAGTTTCACAGGTCCCGTTGCGGCCATGCTTGGCTTTGCAGAGGTGCATGCCAATGTCCTTGAGATTGATCAGGGGCGTCTGACGGGACGTCTCGCCGCCGATATAGTGGACGCGGCGACCAAGCGGCAGGTGCTTCAATCCGCGGCAGGGACGCTCGGGTTAGACCTGAACTCCGCGCTTGCGGTCGGCGACGGCGCCAATGACATGCCAATGATCGCAGAGGCCGTATCGGCCAACGGCCTTGGCGTGGGCTATCATCCTAGACCGCAACTTGCCGCCGCAGCCAATTTTGCGGTGCGTCATAATGATTTGACTGCGCTTCTTTTTGCACAAGGCATTAAACCCGACGCATGGGCACATTGAGTAGGTGAAACAAATTGAGTGCCGCAGGGTTGATGTTATGTTGGCCTGAGCGGTTTTCCATAGGAGCATAATATGCGCGCATTTTTGCCTGTTCTACTCATCCCGGTCCTCGCTAGCTGTGCGACGCTTGTGCCAACACGGTCCGGTGAAGTTTCGGAAGTCGTCACGGCTGACCTTGCGCGGGCAGATGGCAGCTGGGCTGGCGTTGCAACGATCTCACAGCGTCGCGATGGCGTGTTCTTAAGTCTATCAGCCGAAGCGCCTGCAGAAGGAACATATGGCATGCACCTTCACGCCGTGGGAAAATGCCAAGTGCCGGACTTTACGTCTGCCGGACCACATTGGAACCCTGACATGAAACAACATGGCCGGGATAATCCGATGGGCGCGCATCATGGTGATCTGCCAAATGTAACAGCCGGCGCTGACCGTAAAATAACATTGGAATATAAATTGCCCGATTTTGTGATTTCAGGACCTACCGGGCTGTTAGATGCCGATGGTGGTGCGTTGGTTATTCACGAAAAAGCAGATGACTATAAAACCGACCCCAGCGGAAACAGCGGCAAACGGATTATTTGCGGTGTATTCAAGTCAGGTAACCGGAGCTGAAGCTAGGTCCTGACCCTAAACTTTATCCGCATATAGCAGGCAGCCGGGGGCCACGCGTTCCAAAATCACGTTGATGTCATTTTTTGCGAAGGCAAAACAACCCTGGCTGCGGCCAATCTTGCCCTGATCATGGATAAGTGACTGGTTCACATACCATGCCGGATGAATAACAATGGCGCGTGCTTCGGCTTGGTCATTCTGCGGATCCAAGCCAATGAGCCGGCGAGATTCGCCATATTGGCCAATATAGGTATCGCTGACGAGGTAGCTGCCCGCCGATGTCGCTTCTGAACCATGGACGTTTGAGAAATTCTGGACCCATCCGCTATGGCTAGGGTCGGAACCCTTTCCGTGCGCGACGAGATAGTGCGCGGATGAACCGTTCCGCAAATCGACGATGTAAAAGCGCGGGTCGCGGGACGGTTTCGAAAAGTCCGCAATTGCGATGAGGTCGTGATTGCGAATGCGGTTTTTATGCATGTCCAGCGCGGCTTTGGCGCGGCTGAGCAATAAAGGCGAGGGCGCCGCGCCGCTATTATTGCCCGTTCCCGGAACAAAAACGATATCTGCTGCGGTAGAGGGCGCGGCAAGCAAGCTGGCACCAGCAATGGCTGATTGGATAAACTGTCGGCGACCCATGTTCATGGATATCAAATAGGGACGAACGTGTGAAACCAACAGTGCAGTACATGCGCTTCGCCGTAAAACTAAGACAGTTAGCCTCATTGGCCCCAAGGTTATTTTTGCGGATTGCCGATAAATTAACATCGAATTCATCTGAGTTGTTTGCTAAGTTGGCCGAAATCCAGTGTGTTGCTGTATCTTGAAGGTTTAAAACCAATTCCATGAAATCGAATGTGGGCATCCGGACATTGTACGTCATGTGTGCGCTTGCGCTGTTCGCCAGTGCACCGGGCGCGGTTGTTGCACAGAACACTGCCCCAACGGGCAATGGCGTGCCTTCGAACATGCCGGCTAGCCCTGATGTGGTCCCTGAACGCCCGGCGACGCCGCCAGTTGTTGCGCCGCCCGTAATCACCCCACCCGTGAACACGCCGCCTGTCGTTGCACCTGCGCCAAAGCCCGTCCGAAAAAAGGGACCGGTGGATGCACTTAAGCCCGGTCAGTATGTATGGGACGTTCAAGACCGCTATGAAGGGCCGATGAAAATTGTCGTCGTGCTTGATATTCAGCGCGTCTACGTATTCCAGAATGACAAGCTGATTGGCTTCAGTACGATTTCGTCAGGTAAAAAAGGCAAAGAAACGCCCACAGGTGTTTTCAATATTTTGCAAAAGAATGTTGATCACAAATCCAACCTCTACAGCAATGCACCAATGCCTTATATGCAGCGGCTCACTTGGGACGGGATTGCCATACACGGTGGCTATCTGCCGGGATATCCGGCGTCACATGGCTGCATTCGCTTGCCACTGCCATTTGCGAAGTCATTGTTCGCGGTTACGCAATTGGATCAGGAGGTGGTGGTATTGAAGGATACATCGACGCCGGTGAAGCGGCCTCCGCCCAAGCCAGAACCAGCGTTGGACCCTGCGCCTGTGCCCGTGAATGGCAATTCATTGACCGACCCGTCTGGCACGCCACGAGCTTCGCCACCAAAACCCGACGTGCGGAACTAAACGCAGGCTCTGTTGCGGGGAGGCAGACGTCACTTCGCCAATTGACGTTTACGCTAACGTAAAGTAGTGACGCTAGTGCACTCAACAGGGAAGGCGCCATGGAATCAATTACGCGCGAGAAAAGGCGGGCCGATGCGACCATCGATACGCCAGACGCATTTAACCGCGATTCATTCACAATTTCGGATCTTTCGAGCGAGTTTGATGTAACCGCACGGGCGTTGCGGTTTTACGAAGACCAAGGCTTGATTTCGCCCGAACGTTTGGGGCTTGCGCGCATTTATTCCAAGCGCGACCGCGCCCGGCTTGCGTGGATATTGCGTGCAAAGCGCGTCGGTTTCAGCCTTGCTGAAATCCGGGAAATGATCGATCTTTACGATCTGAATGATGGTCGCAATATTCAGCGCCGCGTGACCATTGAAAAATGCCGTGACAGGATCAATCTGTTAAAGGCGCAGCGTGACGATATCGAAAGCGCAATTCACGAGCTTACCGAATTTGTTGCAACCGTCGAAAAGGCAGAGGCCGCAGACAAATCTGCCAGCGCCTAATTTGATATTTCCAGCCGATTAAGGATCGAAAATGCCAAGCTACACCGCCCCCGTTCGCGATATGCAGTTCATTCTCAACGAAGTATTGGCCGTTGAGCGTTTCGCCAATCTGCCGGGCTTCGAAAATGCCAGTGCGGACATGGTCGACGCGATCCTGACCGAAGGCGCCAAATTTGTGGAGGGCGTTCTTTTTCCGTTGAACCAGGTCGGCGACTTGCAAGGCTGCACGCGCCATGAAGACGGCAGCGTCACCACGCCCGATGGCTTCAAAGAAGCCTATAAGCTGTACTGCGAAGGTGGCTGGGGCACATTGTCAGCGCCCGTGGAGTTCGGCGGCCAAGGTATGCCACACATCGTCTCCATGGCGTTTGAAGAGCTTATGGCAAGTTCAAACATGGCGTTCGCGATGTATCCGGGGCTTACCCAAGGTGCGGTATCGGCAATCTTGGTAAAGGGCAGCGACGAACAGAAAGCCAAATATGCGCCAAATATGATTTCGGGCAAATGGGGCGGGACAATGAACCTGACCGAGCCGCATTGCGGAACCGACCTTGGCCTCATCCGTACCAAGGCTGTGCCCAATGAAGATGGCAGCTATGCCGTTTCCGGAACGAAAATCTTCATTTCGTCGGGCGACCATGACCTGACCGAGAATATCATTCACCTCGTCTTGGCCAAAACACCCGGCGCTCCCGACAGTGTCAAAGGCATTTCGCTGTTCATCGTGCCAAAGTTTCTGGTGAATGATGACGGCTCGCTCGGCGCGCGGAACACGCTGTCCTGTGGTTCGATCGAACATAAGATGGGCATTCACGGCAATGCGACCTGCGTCATGAATTATGACGGCGCTACGGGTTATCTGGTTGGTGAAGAGAATAAGGGCCTCGCGGCGATGTTTATCATGATGAACATCGCGCGTCTGGGCGTTGGCCAGCAAGGCCTTGGCATTGCCGAAGTCGCTTACCAAAATGCCGTGCATTATGCCCAAGATCGCCGTCAGGGTCGCGCGCTGACCGGTCCGCAGGATCTGGAGCAGAAAGCCGACACCCTGTTCGTGCACCCCGATGTGCGCCGCATGTTGATGGATGCCAAGGCCTTTACCGAAGGTATGCGCGCCTTGTGCCTGTGGGGCGCTTTGCAAGCCGATTTGCTGCACCACGCGCAAACTGAGGAAGAACGGCAGATGGCGGACGACCTTTTGTCGCTGCTGACGCCCGTCATCAAGGGGTATGGCACAGACAAGGGCTATGAAGTCGCTACCAATGCGCAACAAGTCTATGGCGGCCATGGCTACATCGCCGAATGGGGCATGGAACAATATGTGCGCGATGCCCGTATCGCGATGATTTACGAAGGCACCAACGGCGTTCAGGCGATGGACCTTGTCGGCCGGAAGCTCGCGCAAAATGGCGGCCGGGCAATCCAGGCGCTCTTCAAGATCGTCGATGAGGAATGTGCGGCCGCAAAGGGCGGGGCACTCGCAGATTTCGCAACCCGTCTTGAAAAAGCCAGTGGCGATTTGAAGGCATCGACCATGTGGTTCATGCAAAACGGCATGGCCAATCCGAACAACATCGGTGCGGGCGCGCATCATTATATGCACATCATGGGCATCGTGGCGCTTGGCCTACAATGGCTGCGCATGGCGGAATCGGCGCAACGTGCGCTTGATGCCGGCACCGGCAATGCGGCGTTTTACGAAACCAAATTGGTGACCGCGCGCTATTTTGCCGAGCGTTATCTACCAGATTGTGGCGCGCTTCGTCGCAAGATTGAGGCGGGCAGTGAAGCGTTAATGGCCTTGTCGCCAGAGATGTTCGCCGCAGCGTAACCGCTCAGCCGTTTCATGTTCAGATACAAAAATGCCGGGATATTATGTCCCGGCATTTTTTGTTTAGTCGACGGGCAAAAAGTCGGGGACCGATAAATAGCGTTCGCCGGTGTCATAGCTGAAACCAAGAACGCGTGACCCCGCTGGCAATTCGGGCAGCTTCTGGGCGATGGCGGCGAGCGTCGCGCCGGATGAAATGCCAACGAGCATGCCTTCCTCACGTGCGGCGCGTCGTGCGGTTTCCTTGGCAACTTCAGGGTCGACCTGAATGACGCCATCCAACAATGCGGTGTGCAGGTTGGCGGGAATGAACCCAGCGCCAATTCCCTGAATGGCATGCGGTCCGGGCTGGCCACCGCTGATCACTGGCGACAATGTGGGCTCCACCGCAAAGACCTTCAAATTGGGCCAGGCCTTCTTCAATACTTCTGCGCATCCCGTGATGTGCCCACCTGTACCAACGCCGGTAATCAGGGCGTCAATCGGTGTATCGGCAAAATCCGCCAATATTTCCTGCGAAGTGGTGCGCACATGGACGTCGACATTGGCTGGGTTTTCAAACTGTTGCGGCATCCATGAACCCGGGGTCTGTGACACGAGTTCCAAAGCACGTTCAATCGCACCCTTCATGCCCTTTTCGCGTGGGGTCAGGTCGAAGCTGGCCCCATAAGCGAGCATGAGCCGCCGGCGTTCCAGCGACATGGACTCTGGCATGACGAGAATAAGCTTGTAACCCTTGACTGCCGCAACCATGGCAAGGCCAACGCCGGTATTTCCGGACGTCGGTTCAATGATCGTGCCGCCGGGTTTCAGACTGCCGTCCTTCTCGGCTGCCTCGATCATGGCAAGACCAATGCGGTCCTTGATTGAACCACCGGGGTTTGACCGTTCGGATTTAATCCAGACTTCGGCATTGGGGAACATGCGTCCCATCCGGATGTGCGTGGTATTGCCGATGGTTTCGAGGATCGATTGGGCTTTCATGGATTGCTTCCTCTATATTGTGGTTCAAATGTGCGGGCGTTTTTAAGCTCGGGGAATAGCCGCGCCCACATTCCAGTGATCAATATGGCACCAACGCCGCCGAATACAACCGCGCCGACGGGGCCAAGGGCTGCCGCCGCCACACCGGACTGTAGCTCGCCCAATTCATTGGAGGCGGAAATGGCAAGGCCAGATACCGAGCTAACGCGTCCGCGCATTTCATCGGGGGTGTTCAGTTGAACCAGTGATGATCGGACATAGACGGACAGCATGTCTGACGCGCCAAGGATGATGAGTGAGATTAACGCGACCGCCATGCCAGCGCCCATGTTCAGGAACCCGATGCGCGCATCGCCAAAAACATGGCTGCCGATTTCATGGCTTAGGCCAAATCCAATCGTTGCGACGCCAAAGACCACCACCGCCCAAAGCATTTTGGCACCGACATTGTGGCGTAATGGCCAGATCGCGAGCATAAGCGCAACGACGGATGCCCCAACCGCTGGCGCAGCGCGTAACTGGCCAAGACCATCCGGTCCGACCATCAGGATATCGCGCGCATACACGGGCAGCATCGCGGTGGCACCGGCAAGCAGGACGGCACATAGGTCAAGGGTAATGGCACCCAACAAAAATCGTTCGGACCATGTGTACCGCAGACCATCAATCATTTGCCTGATGGGATGGATTTTTCTTTCCATGCGGGGCGGATGGACTGGCTTCACACAGCTCAAGCTGATTGTGGCGGCCAACATCAAACCTGCCGAAACCCAATAAGGCAGCGATGCACTCTCGGCGAACATCAGCCCGCCTGCAGCTGGACCAAAAACGGACCCGACTTGCCACGCGATTGAACTCAGCGCGATGGCGCGCGGCAATGACGCCGGTGGAACAATGTTGGGCGCGATCGCCGACATGGACGGCCCTACAAATACGCGGGCGACGCCATGCAATGCGGCAAACAGGAAAAGCAGGGGCAGGGTAAGCCCATCGATATAAGTGAACCAACCAAGCGCCAACGCCACCATCATGTCGATGCTGTTGGCCAGCCGGGCGACTGTCCGGCGTTCCCACCGGGCTGCGGCCCATCCGGCAACAGGGGTCAACAACGCAAGCGGCAC
>CAZCXQ010000056.1:10330-10835 GCA_964502655.1 uncultured Sphingorhabdus sp. | reverse complement strand
AAATGATAAAGAAAACTAAACGAATGTGACCGGTATTTATGGCGCGGATTTTGGTTCAACCCAACCGATCGTGCCGTCTTCGCGGCGGTAAACCATATTATGCCGTCCAGTTCCAGTGTTTTTGAATAACAACGCAGGCGTATTGCGCAAATCCATCAACATAACGGCATCTGACACTGTAGATTCAGGAATATCGGTACGCATCTCGGCAACAATTACTGGTGCGTCGGGGGCTGGTGCCTCCAGTTCGCCATCACTGCCGTCAAATACCGTATAGGCCGCTTCTTCCTGCGCCACCGCATAGGCGGTCTGGACGTGGCGATCTTGTAGACGGCGCATATAGCGGCGCAATTGCTTTTCGATACGCTCGGCAGCACGATCAAAAGCAACATGCGCGTCCTGCGCCTCTCCCCGTCCCTTTAGGACAAGGCCCTGCATCACGTGCATCACAATGTCGCTGGTAAAGCCATCATGCGGTGCGCGTCCAAATGTCGCATGCGCCGAT
>CAZCXQ010000056.1:0-10320 GCA_964502655.1 uncultured Sphingorhabdus sp. | reverse complement strand
AAATATTTTTCAGCAATGGATCCAAGCCGTGTTTCCACATGGGTCTGGAGTGCTTCACCGGTGTCGACCTGATGTCCTGAAACCCTGATATCCAATGCCTGTCTCCTTTGTTAAAGCGATGACCCCGTCTGGAGCCAGAGCGCGTCCTTAATCTTTGCTATAAAGTCCGCATGTCGCGCCAATTCTTCTGAAGAAGCACTATGCGCACGCGCGGGCCGGAAAATTTTAGTTGTCTGAACGCTGCTCACGTCCATTTGAGCCAAAGCGGTATCAGAAATGTCATTATCGGCGAGGCCAAGACCAATCTGGCGACCACCGGTAAGCTCAATATATAATTGCGCGAGCAGCTCTGCGTCCAACAAGGCGCCATGTTTGACACGGTGGCTGCGGTCGATTCCGTAACGTGTACACAAGGCATCCAGAGACAGCTTGGCACCAGGATTTTTAACGCGTGCCAGCGCGACAGTGTCCACCATGCGGTCCATCGAAACGGGGGTGCGTCCGCAATATTGCAATTCATGGTTTAAAAAGCCGAAGTCGAAACTGGCATTATGCGCGACCAATGGGCTGTCCCCCAGAAACGCGAGCAGCTCGTCTGCTTTTTCCGCAAAAACAGGTTTATCGGACAAAAAGCGGTCGGAAAGCCCGTGCACTTGCTCAGCGGCAGCGGGCATTGGACGGAGTGGATTGAAATATGCGTGATAATGATTGCCGGTCATGACGCGGCCAATCATTTCAATGCAGCCGATTTCGACCATGCGATCCCCGGTTGCGGGGTCAAATCCAGTCGTTTCGGTATCAAATATAATTTCACGCATTCTATGATGAGATGTGAGCCTCTTTGCCGCCTTATGCAAGACCCTCGCGCAGCTTTTTAACGAGGGCGCGTACATCTTCACGCGTAGCTGCTATATCCTGGCCAGTATCAATGACATAATCAGCGCGCGCGCGCTTGTCGGCATCCGGCATTTGTAGCTTTAATATCTGTTCGAATTTTTCGGGAACCATGCCCGGACGCGCCAGCACACGGGCGCGTTGATCCGATGCGGGCGCAGATACCACCACCGTCACATCGACGCCGGCTTGTCCGCCCTTTTCAAACAATAAGGGTATATCGAACACGACCATATCGGCATCTTTGTGGCTCGCAAGAAACGCTTTGCGGCGTTCAGCCACTGCAGGGTGAATAAGCGATTCAAGTTTTGCGAGCTGGTCGCGATTGCCGAACACCGCAGCGCCCAACGCCTTGCGGTCCACACCATCCACGCTGGTTGTTCCGGGAAAAGCAGCCTCAATCTCTGCGACCAGTTCGCCGCCTGCTTTTTGCATATCGTGCACAGCAGCATCGGCATCAAAAACAGGAACGCCCTCATCAGCGAACATCGCCGC
Source organism: uncultured Sphingorhabdus sp. (assembly GCA_964502655.1). Classification (GTDB taxonomy): domain Bacteria; phylum Pseudomonadota; class Alphaproteobacteria; order Sphingomonadales; family Sphingomonadaceae; genus Sphingorhabdus_B. Next base: position 8,931 of record CAZCXQ010000056.1, on the reverse strand, counting down.
CACGGCCGATTTGCCCATGCCGATGGATCCTGTGAGACCGATGATGAGCGGCTTTTTCATTTTAACAACAACGCGCGCAGTTCATCTTCACCGTCTTCAGGTGGGGCAACACCGAAGAATAACTCAAAGGCGATGGCGGCCTGACCCACAAGCATTTCAAGCCCGTCGACCGTTTCCAAATCACGTGCGCGCGCAGCCTTCAGCAATGCTGTTTCAATGGGCGCATATACCAGATCATAGACCAGCGCATGTTCGGGCAAAGGCGACAAGTCGATATCAAGCGCTTCTTGCCCGACCATACCCAGCGGGCTTGCGTTCACGAGCAAGGCAGCATCGGGCAGGCGTGCGTCAAATCCAATCACTTTACCCTTCAGGCCAAAATGGGCCAGCAAACCCGCAGCCTTCAACGCATTGCGCGCGACCAGAACAACTTCGCCAACGTCTGCCTGCGCCAAAGCAAAAAGCACTGCACGTGCAGCACCGCCAGCACCAATGACGACTGCAGTTTCACCCGCGATAGGCACATCTGCGATTGGGCCATAAAAGCCACCTGCGTCGGTGTTGGTTGCAACCAAAGCGCCCGATTCATTGCGAAACACCGTGTTAATGGCACCGATAGACGCACGAACGTCCCCCGGGTCGCGCACAAAATCCAGCGCTGCAATCTTATGCGGTATGGTGATGTTGCATCCGCGCCAATTGGCATCGGCGGCGCGGGTAGCAAAATATTGCTCCAGATTTTCGGGCAACACCTCATGCGCCCGATATTCGCCCGATATGCCCAAAAGCCGCAGCCAATGGCCGTGGATCAGCGGGGATTTAGAATGTGAAATCGGGTGCCCGATAACTTCGGCATATATAGTCATGTCGGCAAAAGACCTCTCACCCGCAGATAGTCAAGAATAGGGAGTAAGGGCATGCCAATTATCGTGAATTGGCTGCCACTTACGCTGGCAAACAGTTGCGCGCCTTCGGCTTCAATACGATAGCAGCCCACACAATGCCGTATTTCATCCCAATATGTATCGACATATTGGTCGATAAATGTGGCGCTGAGCGCGCGCATCGTCATCTGCGCACTGTCGACAATCCGCCAGACCGGCTTTCCTTGTTCGCATATAACCGCTGCACTTATCAGTCTGTGCGACGCGCCTGACAATGCCGCGAGATGTGCGCGTGCTTCGTCTTTGTTTTGGGGCTTATCAAAGATTTTTCCGTCGGCACTCACCAATATTTGGTCACAGCCAAGTACCATCGCGGTCGGTTGTTTGCGTGATATTTTCAACGCCTTGGCTTCGGCAAGTGCGTCCGCAATATCGCGGGGCTTGGCGCCCGATTGCGTAAGCGCCGTTTTGATGCTGTCTTCATCAACCAGCGCAGGGCAAGGCTCAACATCAACGCCCGCAGCGCGCAACATCGCGATCCGCCCGGCGCTTTGTGACGCGAGGATGAGGGTCATATTTTTGCAGCCTCGGCCAGTTCGCGTTCATTGAAGAGATTGATGATCGCAGCGGCACTTTCCTCAATCGAACGCCGCGTCACATCCAGCACAGGCCAGCCATTATCGGCAAACATACGCCGCGCATGCGCGACTTCAGCCTTCACCTTCTCTTCATCGACATAATCGGTGTCGGGCGACTGGTTCAACGAAAGCAATCGGTTGCGCCGTACCTGAATCAGCCGTTCGGCACTGGTGACAAGGCCAATCACCATGGGGTGTTTCAACTGAAACAATATCGGCGGCGGCGGTGCTTCGGGGACGATGGGGATATTGGCGGTCTTATATCCACGGTTGGCCAGATAAATGCTCGTGGGCGTCTTGGATGTCCGCGACACGCCGGCAAGGACGATATCCGCCTCTTCCCAATTTTGCGCATTAATGCCGTCGTCATGGGCGATGGTGAATTGGATAGCATCGACGCGGGCAAAATAGGCCGCGTCCATCGCGTGCTGCCGCCCCGGGCGTGCCTTGGCCTCTTGCCCAAGCATATTCGACATGGCGTCGCTCACCGCATCAAGCGCTGCAACCGCTGGCAAGCCCATGGCACGGCATCGTGTTTCCAGCTTGCGTCGCGTGTCGCGGTTAACCAATGTGAATAGGACAAGGCCGGGGTTGGTCGCGACGTCGCGTAAAATGCGATCGAGATGGCTTTCCGAACGGACCATCGGCCAAAAATGCTTTACGACATTTTCGGCGCCATCAAACTGCGCCAATGCGGCCTTCGCAATGTTTTCAAGCGTCTCGCCTGTGGAGTCCGAAAGCAGGTGAAGATGAAAACGTTGGCTCATGACTCACAGTCTTGTTGGTAGGCTGGGGATAAATCAAGGGACAAGTTTTCATCGCCCATATCTTCCCCACTATCGCCGAATAAGCTTTCGATTCGGGCACAGCCTGTCCACAGGGGCAATTGCCTATCCACAGCCTGTGAATAATGGGGATGGAATGTGCGACTCCGTTGGATTGCGTTTGCCCGTGGACGTCAAGATGTTGGCAATATCCGCAAAAGCTTTTAAGGCCTGCGATATCAACAGCCCATCATCTTTCATCATCCTTAATATAAATATATATTTTGATTGGATCTCTGCCGCTTATGTCAGCGCAAGCCTCGAAAAAACTGCTTAACGTGCTTAAGGGCAACCAGGAAGCGGTTCCGCCTATTTGGCTCATGCGGCAGGCCGGCCGTTATCTTCCGGAATATCGGGCCCTTCGCGCTGAAAAGGGCGGATTTCTGGCGCTTGCTTATGATAGCGATGCCGCAACGGAAATAACGCTTCAGCCAATCAAGCGTTTTGGTTTTGATGGCGCGATATTATTTTCCGACATTTTGGTCATTCCGCACGCCATGGGACAGGATCTGTGGTTCGAAACAGGCGAAGGCCCAAGGCTTGCGCCGCGACTGGCGGAATCACGGCTTGAAGACTTTGTGCCAGCGCCTGAACGGCTCAGCCCTGTTATCGACACGGTGCGTAAAGTATCGGCGGCACTGCCAGCGGAAACAACCTTCCTGGGCTTCGCTGGAAGCCCGTGGACGGTCGCTACGTACATGGTGCATGGTCAGGGTAGCAAAGACCAAGCGGAGGCCCGCAGAATGGCCCACGCAGAGCCGGAGCGTTTTGCTGATCTTATCGAAGCGATCATTTCGGCAACGGTTGATTATCTCGCTAATCAAATTGATGCCGGGGTTGATGCGGTTCAGTTGTTTGACAGCTGGGCAGGGTCTTTGTCGCCAGCACAGTTCCAAAAATGGGTCATCGCGCCAAATGCCGAAATCGTGCGTCGCTTAAAAGCCCGCAACCCGAATGCCGTCATCATTGGTTTCCCCAAAGGCGCTGGCGGTAAGCTTGCCGCTTATGCCGAAGGCACGGGCGTTGATGCATTGGGATTGGATGAAACGGTTGATCCGCATTGGGCCAACCGAGAGCTGCCCAAGGGTCTTCCGGTGCAGGGCAATCTTGATCCACTCGCGCTGATTGCTGGTGGTCAGGTCCTGAAAGAGGCAGCCGACAATATTTTATCGGCGTTTGCCGACCGCCCCCATGTCTTCAATCTCGGCCATGGCATTTTGCCGGATACGCCGATTGAAAATGTCGAAATGCTTCTTAAACTGGTCCGCAAGGGTTAACCCATAAAGGCCGTTTTCATGACGGAAACGCTATCTGTGCTGTATATCTGGTTAAAGTCTGCCCATATCATTTTCGTGATTTTTTGGATGGCGGGGCTGTTTATGCTTCCGCGCTTTTTCGTCTATCATCAGGAAAGTGCGGTAGGGTCTGAAGAGGCTGCCAAATGGGTAGACCGTGAATCCAAGCTTATCAAAATCATCCTCAATCCATCGATCATCATAATGTGGGTTGTCGGACTATTTCTGGCTTGGCATATCGGTGCGATGGCGGAAGGCTGGTTCCATGCCAAATTGCTCTTCGTCTTGGGTCTGTCCGGATATCATGGCTGGATTGTTGGCTACGCGAAAAAACTCGCACGCGGTGAACGCAAGCTAACGGGCAAGCAATTACGCCTGTTGAACGAAGTGCCGGGCATTGCGGCCGCCATCATCGTTATATTGGTCGTGGCCAAGCCGTTCTGACGCTTACGCCACGCGTTTTTGCAGAATAGTTGACGGCGGAAGCATCGCAGCCTATTTGTACGTCCAAGCCCGTCCTGGGCGTGAGGCGCGATCTCAACAACAACCGCGCCACCAACTTTCAACATCTTGTCGGTTGTCTTTTTAAACCGGCTTTCAATCGGACAATTGTCCACCTGCAATCGGGGCCAATGGTCCATTCAACGGAATTACCTATGCATTTGAAAGAGCTGAAAAGCAAAAACCCCGCTGACCTGGTATCGATGGCTGAAGAGCTTGGTGTCGAGGGCGCGTCGACCTTGCGCAAACAGGATCTCATGTTTGCTATCCTGAAAGAGCTGGCCGAAGATGGCGAGCAGATCATGGGTCTTGGTACGATTGAGGTTCTGCCCGACAGCTTTGGTTTCCTGCGCTCGCCAGAAGCCAACTATCTCGCAGGGCCAGACGATATTTACGTATCGCCAAATATGGTCCGCCAATTTGGTCTGCGTACCGGTGATACCGTTGAAGGCGAAATCCGCGCGCCGAAAGATGGCGAGCGTTATTTTGCCCTAACCAAGGTGATGAAGATCAACTTTGATGATCCGGACGCCGTCCGTCATCGCGTTAACTTCGATAACCTCACGCCGCTCTATCCAGATTCAAAGCTGACTTTGGACTCGCTTGACCCAACGGTGAAGGACAAGTCCGCACGCGTTATCGACATTGTCAGCCCGCAAGGTAAGGGCCAGCGCGCACTCATCGTTGCGCCGCCGCGGACGGGTAAAACCGTGTTGCTGCAGAATATCGCCCGCGCCATTACCGAAAACCATCCTGAAGTGTTCTTGATCGTATTGTTGATCGACGAACGTCCAGAGGAAGTCACCGATATGCAGCGTTCGGTGAAGGGAGAGGTTGTGTCCTCCACCTTCGACGAACCCGCGACCCGTCACGTGCAAGTCGCTGAAATGGTTATCGAAAAGGCAAAGCGACTGGTTGAGCATAAGCATGATGTTGTCATCTTGCTCGATTCAATTACGCGTCTTGGCCGTGCCTATAACACGGTCGTACCATCATCGGGCAAGGTGTTGACTGGCGGCGTGGATGCGAACGCATTGCAACGTCCCAAGCGCTTCTTCGGCGCGGCACGAAATATCGAGGAAGGTGGTTCCTTGTCCATCATCGCAACCGCGCTGATCGATACCGGCAGCCGTATGGATGAAGTCATCTTTGAAGAATTCAAGGGTACCGGCAACTCCGAAATCGTGCTCGATCGTAAGGTCGCGGATAAACGTATCTTCCCAGCGCTTGATGTCGGCAAATCCGGCACGCGTAAGGAAGAATTGCTGGTCGAGGAAGGCAAGCTCAAGAAAATGTGGGTCTTGCGCCGTATCCTTATGCAAATGGGCACCATCGACGCGATGGAATTCCTGCTCGACAAGATGAAGGATTCGAAGACCAACGAAGATTTCTTCGATTCGATGAATCAGTAAGCGATAGGCGACATCATGATGTTTGAATTTTTGATTGCGACCGCGGCAGCGGCACCGTCGCTTGGCGGACCTGCTGAAATTTGGGGTCATATCGTCAATGATTTCTCCAATCTAAACACCGCCAGCGCGTGGACCGCTTTGGGTTCGGTCATCTTGCTTGACCTTGTGCTTGCGGGTGACAATGCGATTGTTGTTGGCGCATTGGCCGCGGGTCTGCCTGCGGAACAGCGCAAAAAGGTTATTTTCATCGGGGTTATCGCTGCGCTTGTTTTGCGTGTGGTGTTTGCCTTGATGGTCAATTTGTTGATGGGTGTCATTGGCCTCATCTTCGTCGGCGGGTTGTTGTTGATCTGGGTTGCGTGGAAAATGTACCGCGATCTTCAACGCAGCGAAGCAACGGAATCGCCCGGCTCTCCTGAAGTTTTGGGTGACGAAAATAGCGGTATTCCGGCGGCCAAAAGCTTTGCGGCTGCGGCATGGGCAGTTGCGGTTGCCGATGTTTCCATGAGCCTCGACAATGTTCTGGCCGTGGCAGGCGCTGCCAAGGATCATCCAGGCATCATGATTGTCGGTCTGATCTTTGCCGTTGCGCTCATGGGCGTCGCAGCGAACATCATCGCGCAATATATTGAACGCTATAAATGGATTGCATGGCTGGGCATGGCCGTGATCGTCTATGTCGCGCTCAAGATGATTTACGAAGGCTGGACCGACCCCGATTTGGGCGTCGGCCACTATATCATCGCGCTGATCAGCCGCTAATTTTTGAGGGCATCTGACGATCGTCAGATTGCCCTCAATTTAGATGCTCTGCAAAAAACGCTGCTGTGCGTGAATCGGCAAGCGCAGCGCCAGCTTCGTTCCGGCGGTTGCCCATCTCGGCGGCAAAGCCGTGGTCGAGGCCTTCATAATCGTGCAAAGTCACCTTCGGGTGGTTGCCCAGCCCAGCATGGATTGCCGCCTGCGCCTCTGGACCGACAAAATGGTCTGCGGTCGGGATATGCAGCATGAGCGGATGGGCAATCGCATGACTCTCGCCAAGCATTTGATCAATCATCACACCATAATAGCCAACCGATGCACTGATGTCGGTGCGCGTCGCCGCCATATAGGCCAGTCGTCCACCTAGGCAATAGCCGACACAGCCGACATTTTGAACGGGGGCGTGGCCTGAAATGCCGCCCCGTATCGCATGAATAGTTGCCTCAATGTCTTTGACACCGTCATCGGCATCATATTGGCTAAAATAACCAAACGCTTCTTGAAGCTGCGCTTCGACATCGGGATTAAGTTCGACGCCGGGCGCGAAACGCCAGAAAATGTCGGGTGCAATCGCCAGATACCCGTCGTTAGCCAAGCGATCGCATTTTTGGCGAATGCCCGCATTTACGCCGAAAATTTCAGGTATGACGATGATAGCTGCTTTCGCTGCGCCAACCGGAGCGGCGAGATACGCCGGAAATAAGGCATCTTCGTTCAGTGCCGGAATCTTTATCATGTCGCCCATATCTTGCTCCTGTGCGGACATTCTCCGCAATTGCGTGATTCGATGTTGCCTTTATAGTATGTCATACCATCAAGAGGAGAGTCCCGGCCATGAAGATGAACATAGAGATCGATTGTTCGCCAGAAGAGGCCCGTGCGCTTTTGGGTCTGCCTGACGTGACCAAGGCGAATGAGGCCTATGTTGAAAAGGTCACGAACCTGATGAACGGCGCCGGCGGCATCGACCAGCTGCAGGAACTTGGCAAGCAAATCGCGCCAATGGGGCAAATGGGATTGCAGCTGTTTCAACAACTGATCGAAACGGGTGCAAAGGCCGCCATGTCGGGCATGAGCAGCAAAGACAAAAAATAGAGCTTTAATGTCCGCCACCGATACTATTTTTGCACTGTCCAGCGGTGCGCCGCCGGCTGCCATAGCGATTATCCGCATCAGTGGCCCTGCCGCGTTTGATGTGGTGCACGGGCTTGCGGGCCGGACACCAAAGCCGCGGCGTGCATCGCTGGCTATAATACGGGCGCCAGACAGCGGGGAGACTCTCGACCAAGCGCTTGTCCTGCTCTTTCCGGGTCCTGATAGTGCAACGGGTGAGGATCTCGCTGAACTTCATATTCATGGTGGACGTGCCGTCGTTCGCGCTGTCGAAAAAGCCATATCGCAGTTTCCCGATGTGCGCGCGGCAGAGGCGGGGGAATTTACGCGCAGGGCATTTGCCAATGGCCGACTTGATTTGAACGAGGCTGAGGGTCTTGCTGATTTGCTATCGGCAGAGACCGAGTGGCAGCGCAAATCCGCAACATTGATGTTTGGCGGTAGTTTTAGCGCGGCGATCGAAGCGTGGCGGCAAGAGGTCCTCTTACTGTCCGCGCTGACCGAGGCTGAACTTGATTTTTCGGATGAGTCTGATGTGGATGAACAAAATAATCGTTCAATATCAGCGTCTTGTGCAAATATTCAACGCGAAATCGAACGCATATTATCCAACCCCGCTGCTGAAAAGTTAAAGGATGGGTTACGTGTTGTATTGGGTGGTCCACCCAATTGTGGCAAGTCGACATTGTTGAATGCGTTGGTTGAGCGCGACGCGGCCATCGTGTCGGATATTGCCGGCACCACGCGTGATATGATCGAAGTCCCGATTGGGATTGATGGTATCGCGTTCGTTTTTACCGACACAGCAGGGATACGGGATCACACCGACGACGTCATTGAGCGCATGGGCATCGACCGCAGTCAGGCCGCGATGCAGGGCGCGGATATCATATTATGGCTTGGACCCGAAGGTACTGGGCCCGACCATCCGCATATCATTGAAGTTGCGGCCAAGTCGGATAGCCCAGATGGCCAGAAAAAATCGGGTGGAGCCATTCAGGTGTCGGCCGTCTCAGGATTTGGCATGACCGACCTAAAAACAGCCGTCGCGGATATCGCGAAAAAGCTGTTGCCGCCACCCGACCAGTTTTCGGTGAACCAGCGTCAACGGGCGCTGCTCGCAGACTGCGCAGAAGCGCTTGGCGCATGTCAAGCGACCGACGACTGGCTGATCGTCGCAGAATGCTTGCGGCAAGCGCGCTTGGCGTTGGATGCACTCACGGGCCGCGCACACACCGAAGAACTGCTCGATAATATATTTGGTAAATTCTGCGTCGGAAAATGACCTGCTGTTTCACGTGAAACAATCCCACGCAGAGTTTTGACCGATGCGACTTGTTCGTCTATGCGCGACCTATGACAACCGATTTCGACATCATTGTAGTTGGCGGAGGGCACGCGGGAACTGAAGCCGCAGCCGTCGCCGCGCGTATGGGTGTTCGCGTCGCGCTGGTGAGTTTCGACAAAAGCATGATCGGCGCAATGTCATGCAATCCAGCCAT
>CAZCXQ010000055.1:0-11122 GCA_964502655.1 uncultured Sphingorhabdus sp. | reverse complement strand
GCAAAGGTCGACAATGGTTCGAACCCCGGCGCCGTTGTAAAAGCGACGCGTTCGATATTCTGGAAAGACGCAGACAGCTACGCGCAGCAACTTGCGCGCTGGCCATCGGTACGGCTTGCTGGGTTGAACAGCCATCTGCTTGAGGTGGAATCCAAGCTTATGCATGTCCGCGATGGACTGGCGGGCACCATATTGGAAGAAGAGCTGGTCCGCATTGCGCGTGCAGCATCGCGCCGCGGCTGATTACTGATATTGCGCGGTAATGGGAATGCGCGTGCGGAATGTGCCAGCGACATTTCCCCGCACAACCAACGTGCCCCCGAATGAAAATTCCAGCCGCCCTGTGGAATCAAGCCGTGACGCACCCATCAGGCTGGTGCGTAAGCCAATGATTTCGACAACACCGCCTGTCGCAGATGTCATGCGCGCGCTGGTGGGCATGTCAATCCGAACAATGCGGCCGGGCTCACCTGTGACGATAGCGGTTCCTGCCAAAGCAGCGCCGCCCAAGTCCACCATGCCGCCGCCAACGCGTTTGTTGCCGCTTTGCGGATCGAGCTCGATTTGACCGCCCCCTGATGCGGGCAAGGCGGCGCGGCTAAAGTCCAGTTTCGTTATGATTTCGATGGAAATCGGCACGCTGCGTTCGGTGTCGGTCGATGCAGTTGGCGCGTCGCCTGTGCATAGCAAACAGCTTCCCTCGCCCGCCGCAAGCAGCAACGGCAATAGCCCCAACGCCCCCACAGCGCGTAGCTTACGACCTGGTCCTGTCATAGCCTGCACGGCATATGTCAAACATGGTAAAATATCTGTTAAACTGGCCTCTTGAACCCGATGGCAAACAGGCCCACATCCGCAGCAACGAAAGGCCGTTTTATGGAAAAAATTATCAAATCCGACGCCCAATGGCGCGCAGAATTGGACCCCGTTCAATATCATGTTCTGCGAGAGGCTGGAACAGAACGCGCCTTTGCGGGCAAATTGACCGATGAAAAACGCGAAGGCGAATTCCGCTGCGCCGGATGCGGCACCACGTTGTTTGCATCTGACACCAAATTTGACAGCGGTTCGGGTTGGCCAAGCTTTACCGCGCCTGCCGACGATGAAGCCATTGACGAGCATATCGATGTTTCGCACGGCATGGTCCGTACCGAGGTGCGTTGTGCGGCCTGTGAAGGGCATTTGGGACATGTGTTCCCCGATGGTCCGGGGCCAACAGGGCTGCGCTACTGCATCAACAGCGCTGCGCTCACATTCGACCCCGAATAAGAAGGCGCTTGTCGGCGAGTCCATGAGCGATTAACACCCTGCACAATGGCACGCGCGCGCAAGATTTCGAAAGAACGTCGCCCAATGGGAACGTGGATTTTACGTATCATCAAAGCCGGCGTTATCGCGGCGCTACTCGGCGTCATGGTGTTGGGCATTTTTGTCGCCATTGCCCGCGGCGAAATCGACAGCTTTGAAGATTTAAAGGCATCGCCCAACGGCCAGATGATCCGCGTCCGTGCTGCCGATGGCACCGTTATCCAATCACTTGGGCCAAGTTTCGGCCGATGGCTGAGTATTGACCAGCTGCCGTCTGAAATGAAGGGCGCGATGGTCGCAGTGGAAGACCGGCGCTATTATATGCATCCGGGTGTCGACCCTATCGGGATAACGCGGTCATTTTACGCACGTGCAATTGAGGGGCGCTGGACCCAAGGTGGCTCAACAATCACGCAGCAGCTAGCACGCAACATTTACCTGAACAGCAACAAGGAATTCGGACGCAAAATCCGCGAGGTCATCCTTGCGCTGGCGATGGAAACGAAATTTTCGAAGGACCAAATACTCGAATTATATCTGAACAAGGTCTATTTCGGCGGCGGTGCTTATGGTGTGGATGCGGCGAGCCGGAAATTCTTCGACCATGGCGCGGAAGATCTGAGCCTCGCCGAAGCCGCGATCATTGCGGGCCTTGTTAAGGCGCCATCGCATTATTCACCAACGGCAGATGCGCAGGCTGCGATTGACCGCGCCACGGTGGTGGTCGGCGTGATGCAGGATGCCGGGATGATTTCCGCTGCCAGGCCGCCGAGGTAAAGCCGGCGGACGTGAAAATGGCGAAACAGCAACCGCAAGACAGCGTACGCTATTTCACCGATTGGGTTTTGCCACAATTGGATGGCCTGATTGACGAGACCGAAAAACCCATTGATGTGTGGACCACGCTTGACCTGAAAATGCAGCGCGCGGCAACGGCCGCGATAGCGGCCAACGCACCGCGCGGCGCGCAAGGTGCGCTGGTGTCGATTGACCGCGATGGCGCAGTTAAAGCGATGGTTGGCGGCACCGATTATGTCACCAGCAATTATAACCGTGCGGTCACAGCGGTCCGGCAACCAGGTTCAGCTTGGAAATTGTTCGTCTACTTGGCCGCGTTGGAGGCCGGCTTCCGTCCCGAAGACATGGTCGAAGATAAGCCCGTTGAAATAGAAGGCTGGCAACCCAAAAACAGCAACGGCCAGTACGCCGGTGAAATTTCGCTGCGGACGGCATTTGCCTATTCGAAAAATACGGTCGCAGCGCAATTGGGGCAAGAGGTCGGCACCAGCAGCATTGCCAACATGGCGCGCCGTTTTGGCATAACGACACCCATCAACACGCAGCCGTCGATGGTGCTTGGGACATCGGAAACCCGCGTTATCGACATGACGCAGGCATTTGCATCCGTGGGTTCCAATGGCCGCAGCATTACGCCTTATGGCATCTCCAAAGTCACCACCATTGATGGCGAGATTTTATACACGGCAAAGCCCGCGAAATCCGTACAATTGGTGGAGGATTGGGTCGCCGCCGCCATGACGGACCTCATGCAGACAGCGGTTGCAACGGGCACGGGCCGCGCCGCCAATATCGGCCGTCCCGTCGCAGGAAAGACAGGTACCACGAGCAGCAACAAAGACGGCTGGTTCCTTGGCTTTTCCAGTGGTTTGACAACAGGGGTCTGGATGGGCCGCGACGATGCGCGTGCGATCGGCGGACTAGAAGGCGGCCGTGCGCCCGCCCAAGCATGGGCCGCCTATATGCGGGTTGCAGTATCCGGCCGACCGGTGGAAAATTTTGCCACCGAAGTAACCTTCCCCGAACAATTGGAAGGCGAAGATCTTTTGCTTGGCGAAGGGGAAGAGGGACTGTTGCTCGACGAAAACGGCATGCCGATTGAGGGCGACCCTGCTTTTGGCGATCCCGGTGCAATGCCAAGCACTGACCCCGAACCGTTGGATGACGCATTTATCGAGCGCGCTATCGGGCGCCGCGAACCCAGATCGTCGCGCGACGAAGAGGGCTTTCGCGAACCGCAATAAGGTTCAAATAACCAAGTCCTCCAGCATCCGGATAGAGACAATCTCCAGCCCGTGATCATGCCGTTTGACGATGCCTCTGCGTAACAGATGGGCCAGCGCACGCGATGCTGTCTCCCGCGTGGTATTCACGCCCACGGCCATCGCCGACACAACGGGAAAAGGCTTAATCCAGCCATCTGAATCGGCACGCGAGAGCAATGCCTGATAGAAACGCCCGTTCGCCGACAAGCCGATACGCGCCGCCATACGATCCAACAGCAGGTCAAGCTGACGCGCCATGAATTCTGATATCCCCTGCGCGATGCGGGCGTGCGATTGCGCCAGCCCTGATATAAATGCCGTCTCCATCATCAATACGGATAACGAACCCTGTGCGGTAATATCCGCACGATGCCGGACAGGGGTTGGATACGCGCCAAATAATTCGCCGGGGCCATATCCCGCCAAGCGCGCATATTGCCCGTCAGGACCATATAAATCGGCCGAAGCGAGGCCATCCAGAACAAGGTAGAGATGCGCCGAAACGTCGCCGCGAAACGCAACAGGGGCGCGGTGGGTATATTCCCGATATTGCGCGCCGCCCAGAATGAGGTTTGCCTCAACATCCGGACAGTGGAAACAGGCTGCAATTTGCGCCAGATGTTCCGTCTGTTTCACATAACGCCCCCGGCTTGCCGCAGTAGCCAAGTTAAATCATGCGTGGGCAATTAAGGCAAGCGGCTAAAGCGCGTGCCCCGTGCGGCTCTTTTTCGTTTCAAGATAATGCGCATTATGCGGGTTCGCCGCGATTTTTAGCGGCAGTCGCTCTTCGACAGATATGCCTGCGGACTTAAGGCCTTCAACCTTTTCCGGATTGTTCGTGAGCAACCGCACGTTGGATATGCCAAGCAGTTCCAGCATACGGGCGGCGACCGAAAAATCGCGGGCGTCAATGGCAAAGCCCAATCGGGTATTTGCATCGACGGTATCAAACCCCTGATCCTGAAGCGCATAGGCACGCAATTTGTTGATCAGGCCAATACCACGGCCTTCCTGACGCAAATATAAAAGTATGCCCCAATTGGCGTCGGAGATTTGGTGTAACGCCTCGTGCAATTGCGGGCCACAATCGCACTTCAGGCTGCCCAAGACATCACCCGTCAGGCACTCGCTGTGCAACCGGACAACAGGCGGCGTGCCATCGCGCTTGCCGATGAGCAACGCGACATGGTCTGACGCGTCCACGGCGGTTCGAAATGCGACGATTTCAGCATCGACATTTGCAGCAACCGGCAACCGCGCGCGCGCCGCAATGTGCAGCGCCCCGCTATCGTCAAACGCCGCTACATCCTGCGGGGATACGGTCGCGGACGCACTTCCCGAATCCGCCAACACCAAAAAGGCGGGAAGCAACCCGGCAAGCCGCGCAAGCTCAATAGCCGCAGCAGCAGAAGGTCCATCGGCGAGGGCCAATGCTGCAAACGGGCCCTTCATCGGGTAACGCAAATCAAGTGTTGGATCGGCCACCGCCAACGCCAGGTCTATATCAAGGTCCACTGGCGCCTTTATCATGACCGGCAAAGCGGTATCGGCGGCGGCGCGCTGGTTCATGAGTTTCAATGTCGCCGCGCGGCTGGCAGAGAGCAGGATCGCGTGCGCACCCGCAACGTCGCGTGCGGTTTCTATCGGTAAAAGGCAAAGGGCTTGGCCCAGATGTTCGACATTGATGGCCCAGCCACGACGCAGCGCGTCAATGGCCAGCGCCGCACGGCGGGCATCGCCCTCAATTGCGGGGGCACCGTTCAAAAGGCAAATTCCGTAACGATCGGCGCATGGTCAGATGGCTTGCCCCATCCGCGCACATGCTTATGCACCACATGCGACTTGGCCTTCTCTTTCAAGTCAGGGGTCACCCACATATGGTCCAGCCGGCGGCCACGATCCGATGTCTCCCAATCCTGTGCGCGGTAGCTCCACCATGTGTACAGTTTTTTCGACGGTTCGACAAAGTGCCGCGCGAGATCGACCCAGTCCGCGGCTTCCTTGATCGCGGCAAGATGTTCGCATTCAATCTTGGTGTGGCTGACAACATTGACGAGTTGTTTATGGCTCCACACATCATGCTCAAGCGGCGCCACGTTGAAATAAACCGTCAATATGGTCGGGCTGGTGACCGCACGCGACCATTCGGTCATGCGCGAAAGAAACCCAAGCTTTTGTCCGAATTTCGAGTTCACTTCGCTGTCGGGCACTTCGCCGCCAGCCGGAATATAGACATTGTCGATTCGCACGCCCTTTGCGGCGTCGACATTCAGCTCCGCACCCACATGCCGTGCTTCGCCATTCGCCTGCCAATCTTCAACGCGGCGGTTAATTAATGGCAGCTTGCTGACAATCGCGACGCCATGATGCATGGGTTGGCCATTCAAAACCATGTGGCGATAGCCAAGTTGCCGAAACAATCCCTCCGGAAAAAGACTGTCGATGACTTTGGTTTCCTGCAGGCACAGGACGTCGGGCGCTTCTTCTTTCAGATAGCGTTCGACAATGTCGATGCGGGCGCGAACCGAATTGATATTCCACGAAGCGATACGGATGGTCTGGGACATAAGAATATGGCCCTAGATGCCAGAAGCGACCGGAGCAAGTCGGTGAAGTGAAATCCACGCCAAAAAAGCAAAGCCCTCATCCCGGGGGCATTTGGGATGAGGGCTAAGCTTGCGTTCGTCACGCGGGTATCAGCGGTGATTTAATGTCGTGGGCAACAGGGGGAAAACCACACGAACTCTCAACTGCTGACCATGAATTTATAGGATGACTTTCCTGTCGTTCACATGAACAAAATTATTCCGATTGGCAGCTTGTCGGTCATCAGCATCGGTTCACCGACCGATTTTAAGATTTCCGTCGGACAGGCCGTGGATCTTTCCATGAAAATGCGCTGTCGGCGATTGCGCCGTTATAATTGACATTGCTGAGTCGGATGCTTGTGCGATTGTTTTTGGAATCAAGCGCAACCCATCCGTTCAGCGTCAATCCACCAGGCGCGCCGGCCTTGCTGACAAATATCATTGTAATGGTGCCATATTCCGGCCGTTTCGGGTCGCGAACTTCCACGCTGATGACATCATCTGTCGATGTGGGGACCAGTTTGCCAAAGCGCGCCAAATCCTTGCCCGGGTCAAGCAACGCGGCGAGCGGGCTGTTACGGATTGGCCAGCGCTGCACTTGTTTGACTTCATAATCGACCATGGTCAGCGCACGTCCATCGGCGACGATCAACAACGGCACATCTTTTTGATATTCAAACCGCACATGACCTGGGCGCTTAAGCAAAAGCTTGCCCGTTACCGCCCCGCCGTTGCGATCCGTCTGGGTGAAATTGGCGGTCATGGTACCCACCGTCTTCATATGCGTGGTCACGCGCGCCATGCGATCCGCCTGCGATTGCGCAGTCGACGGCGCGGCTACGATCAGGGCAACGGGTGCGAGCATTAACGCGTAGTTTCGAAAGATCATTCTGGTTTCCTTGGGAGAGGTCCATCGCTGCTAAGGCGTTGGCCTTGAACCCCGTCTTAACGTCTAAAGCGGATCGCCGTTCCGGTCACGAAGCACTTCGCGGCGGCCGATATGGTTCGGCGCGGTGATGAAGCCGTCTTCTTCCATGCGATCGATCAACCGGGCTGCACTGTTATAGCCTATCCGCAGCTGACGCTGAATCCAGCTCGTTGATGCCTTTTGGCTTTCAAACACGATCTGGCACGCCTTGCGATATTGCGCGTCTTCTTCGTTGTCATCGCCGCCCATTCCGCCAAAGTCGAAACCGCCATCTTCGGGTTCTTCGGTCACCGCCTGAATATATTCGGGTTGCCCTTGGCCGCGCCAATGGTCTGCGACGCGGCGGACTTCATCATCGGAGACAAACGGACCATGGATACGCATTAGCCCGCGTCCGCCCGCCATATAGAGCATGTCGCCCTTACCCAGCAGCTGCTCCGCACCCTGTTCACCCAAAATAGTACGGCTATCGATTTTCGAGGTCACATGGAAAGAAATGCGCGTCGGCAAGTTCGCTTTGATGACGCCAGTGATAACATCAACCGATGGCCGCTGCGTCGCCATGATGAGGTGAATACCTGCAGCACGCGCCTTTTGCGCGAGGCGTTGAATAAGGAATTCGACTTCCTTGCCCGCGGTCATCATAAGGTCGGCGAGCTCGTCCACGATGATGACGATCTGCGGCATTGGCTCATAGGCCAAGCTTTCTTCCTCATATTGTGGCTGGCCGGTCATCGGGTCATAGCCAATTTGCACCTTACGGCCCAATGGCGCACCCTTTGCCTTTGCGCCGCGGACTTTTTCGTTGAAGTTTGCAAGATTGCGCACGCCCAGCGATGACATCATCCGGTAGCGTTCTTCCATTTGCTCAACCGCCCATTTGAGCGCGCGAATGGCTTTGGCAGGCTCGGTTACAACAGGGGACAACAGATGCGGAATATCGTCATAGCTGCTCAACTCGAGCATCTTGGGATCGATCATGATCATGCGGCACTGGTCCGGCGTCAGACGATAAAGCAGCGACAATATCATGCAATTGAGGCCAACCGACTTACCAGATCCGGTTGTCCCTGCGACCAACAAATGCGGCATCGGGGCGAGGTCGGCGATGACGGGATCGCCCGAGATATTCTTACCCAAAATTATCGGCAAAGCACCCTTTTGATCGGCAAAGGCGTCTGATCCAACCATTTCCTGAAACACCACAGCCTCGCGATGGGCGTTGGGCAGTTCAATACCCATGACGGTGCGGCCCGGTATCGTCGAAACACGCGCGGACAAAGCGGACATGTTGCGCGCAATATCTTCTGCCAGCTGGATCACGCGGCTGGATTTGATACCCGCCGCAGGTTCCAACTCGTACATCGTGACCACGGGTCCTGGACGCACCGCAACAATCTGTCCTTTGACATGAAAGTCATCCAGCACCGATTCCAGCAAGCGCGCATTTGCTTCGAGCGCCGTCTTGTCGAGCTTTGGTACCGAAATGGCGGGCGGCGGATCCAGCAGGTCAAGCGACGGCAAAACGAAGCTACCAAAGAAATCGCCCTGCCGCGCACCGGTTGAAAACGCCGCTTTTTTCGGCGCCAGCGTGCGGTCTTCGATCACGGGGGGCTTGCGGAGTTCGGGCTCGACAGCCTTACGCGGCGGCTTTGGCTCGATAATCTGGGCAACATCCGAATCGTCTGCGTCAAAGGCACCCAGATCATTTTTCAGGCCTGAAAATTTAGGCAAGGCCAGCGTAGGAATGCGGAACAGCGGGCGCTCAAGCTCAAGCGCGCGAACAACCAACGCTACCCCGCCACTTAAGCTGCCTAAAATCAGCAGAACACGTAATATAGTGCCGAATACGCCGTGGATTTGACCAACAAGTGCGACGGCGGCATTTGCCAACAGCAAATTAATCGCGCCGCCCCATCCAGCGGGCAAGCCGATGTCGCTGCCGTGCTGCCAATAGGCCATGCCAAACCCGATCAGCAGCATGCCGCACAGGCATAATGTCAGCTGCCGTTTCCATTGCGGCTGCGGGACGGCTCGCCACAAGCGTCGCGCAAATACGAGCATCAGCGGGAACAGGAAAATGGCCGGAACGCCAAAGAGAAACAGGACGATGTCGGACACATAGGCGCCGCTTTGGCCCATCCAGTTGTGCTGCACATCTGCAGCCGCGCTATTGAACGCCGCATCGCCCGCCGAATAGCTAAGCACCGCAAAGCCATAAAACACCGCAAACAGGCCAAGCACAGCGGCGCCAAACAAGGTGCTGCTGCGGATCAGCGACGCGCGCATCATATTCCGCCAATTGGCCATGTTGGTTTTTGAGGTAAATTTAGAAATGCGCGAGGCCATGATTATATTGCCATTTATGGGTGGCCGCCAACGGCCGAACGCCCCCTTTTCGCTGTCGCTGGACTCGCCGTCAAGTATTACAGGTTGAAGATTGCTGCCAATGCGGATGGCCTACGGTCAAAATCCTCCTTTGAGTCCGCCCATCTGTTGCGGCATAGGGGCAATATGAATCACAAAGCAGACGTCATCATTATCGGCGGCGGGCTCATCGGGCTTACGCAAGCACTGGCATTGGCTGCACATGGCATCACCAGCCATGTCATTGACCGCGCGGATCAGGCAAGCATGCTGCAAGCAGGCTTTGACGGCCGCACTTTTGCCATATCGAGCTCGAGCTATAAACTGTTTGAAGCCATAGGATTGGGCGACGCATTGGCGGGAAAAGGCTGCCCGATTGAAAAGATTTGGGTGAGCGATAGCCTGAAGCCCGGATCGCTGGATTTCGCACCAGCCGAAGATGACGGCTTTCTGGGCCAAATGTTTGAAAGCCGCTTCTTGCGCAGCGTATTATACAATGCGGCGCTGGAAAGCGACGCGATCCAGTTGCACATGCCCGCCAACATCACCCACAAATCACAGGATTCAGGGCGCGCCTCCGTGCATCTGGATGATGGCAAAGTTTTGACCGCTGATCTGATGATTGTCGCCGAAGGGCGGCAAAGCCAGACGCGCGAGGAAATGGGAATCAATATTGCGCACTGGCAATATGACCATAGCGCCATGGTCGGCGCGATCTTCCACGAACATTCGCACAACAACATCGCTTACGAGATTTTTTATCCGTCAGGCCCATTTGCTGTGTTGCCGATGTTGGATGCGGACGACGGGCGGCACCGCTCGGCGATCGTTTGGTCGGTCGATGCTGCGGATGCGCCAGGATATATGAAATTATCGCCGCGTGGATATGCGGCGGAGCTGGAAAAGGCGATGGGCGGCATATTGGGTGCAGTTGAGATCGCCGCGCCTTTGTCGTCGTACAAGCTTGGGTTCCACCATGCGGCCAACATCACGGCGGAACGGCTGGTGCTCATCGGCGATAGCGCGCATGGCATTCACCCTATTGCGGGTCAGGGGTTGAACCTTGGCCTGCGCGACGTTGCGGCATTGACCGAAGTATTGGTCGACGGGATGCGGCTTGGTCTGGATTTTGGCGATGCGCAATTGCTTGATCGCTATAGCCGGTGGCGCAGCATTGATACGTTGCTGATTGCGGTTTCGACCGATGGCTTGAACCGCCTTTTTTCCATTCCCGGCAAAACCGCATCGGCGGTCCGGCGGTTCGGAATGGCAATGGTGCAGCGCGCTGCCCCGGCCAAGGCATTTTTCATGGCCGAGGCGCGGGGCGAAAGCGGCGCGCTGCCCAAATTGCTTCAGGGTGTTGCCGTTTAAATCCGGATTAGCCCTGGGTAACCGGTACCAGTCGGATTTCGACACGGCGGTTCGCCGCGCGACCGGCCTCGTCCAGATTGCTCGCCTTTGGCTGGCTCTCACCATAGCCACGCGTTGCAAGACGCGCGGACTGCACGCCACGCGAGGTCAGATAGCTTGCAACAGCCGACGCACGGCGTTCCGATAACGACTGGTTATAGGCATCCGACCCGGTGGAATCGGTATGGCCCATGACGTCGACATAGGTTTTTTCATATTGCGTCAGCGTCGATGCAACCTGATCCAGCGTATTGCGGAAACCCGCATCGATGTTCGCGCTATCGACGCCAAAGGTTACTTCTGACGGCATATCGAGAACGAGATTGTCGCCATCGCGAATAACGTTGATGCCCGTACCCGCGGTTTGCTGACGCAGCTTTCTTTCCTGTTCGTCCATATAATAGCCAACACCCTCACCGGCAAATGCGCCAATACCTGCGACGACAATCTTTTCCGTG